>JAITQU010000090.1 GCA_031288735.1 Christensenellaceae bacterium | reverse complement strand
TCTTCTGGTCTGCAGTAAACTTAAACATATGCTGTCTCCTAATGAATAATGATTACGTCTATTATACAACAAATTTATGAATTTTAAAGTGCGATTCCTTTGCTAAAATAGTATAAGTAGTCTGTAGTCATGTTGGTTTAATTTCTATTTTACAGACATTCCTATTTGTAAACACCTATGAAGATTAATCATTGTTTTGGCTGATATTTCTAAAATTACACCATTTTCTGTTAGTAAACTCGACAGTCAGGTATAATATAAACACATATTGCAATAAATAATACTAAATTTGACATTTTAAATCTAAAGTATTGTTACTTCAATGCTCTATATGATATTGCTGTAAATTACACCGCTTTAGCTTTAAAAACAAGTCTCATTACTGTTTCGAGTGGATAATGCTAAAATTGAGAGCAACTGATTTAAGATATTTGTTTTTGTCTTAGCACCAGTAACTTTTTGCTCGGTTAAGGTGTAAGTAGTAACAAATGTTTATTCATACGGGTTGAGTTACTGTTTATATGAGGTTTCTGGTAGTTGTTAAAAATAGTTAGTTAAACTAAAGCACTTTAGTTGTAAATTTTGTTCTTAAAACTTTGCCACCACTCAATTTTTCAAAATTTAGGCAAATATTACTTCAATCCAAATCAACAACTTCTTTTTGTGCTAAAACAGTGTTCCAACCACCAATTTTATCAGAAGTATGTTTGTTCTTTCCAGTGTAAGATAGACTGTCTTCTTCATAACGACGAAATTTAAAAACAGCGTCATTTAAACGGTTTTCATTAAATAAGCCGATCGAAACAAGTAGGTCAAAATCGTGGATTGAAATTCCTGTAACATTTTTGAAAACATCGGGCTCTACACGTGTTAGAACATCACAGAGTGAGGATTCTCGATAGTCTGTTAAATACATAAAAACGGGTATTCGTGTAGCAAACTTTATTAGTTTTTCTTGCACTTGTTTGCGCCTACTTTTTTCATCTTTTTCCTCTTCTCTTAACAATTTATTAGTGTTTGAGGATGAATCGTTTACTCCCACTGCTTCACTTTTTGCCTTTTTCAGTTTTTCGCTATTGTTAATTATTGTCTCTAAAAAATTCACACCGAGTTTTCTAAAACCTTCTATGCGCATAACGGCTTCGTAGGCGTCTTTGTTATTAATTAGGCGATTTAGTGTGGCATTGTCAACGTTAACTAAAAGTGCGCTTTCCCAGCCTCGTGCAAGCAAATTCGCAGTTGTGCCACTAAGCACAATGTCCAAAATCTCACTTGCATTTACTTCTGTCATTGTACTCCCGTCATAGGCAAGTACGGGTAAAAACGAAATAAAATCTTTAACTTTTTTTTCACTGTCGGCTTCATTAACATTAAGCATACAAGAATAATCGGTAATTTGCTTGAGTGCTCTTGTAGGTGCAAAATCGAAAATATAACATTCTTGCTTCAAAATTGTTTCTTCATTTGGATGCAAACCATCTAGGTTTTTTATGGTCCACGGGCTTTGAACGCGAAATGCCGATTGAAAATATGTTTCGGGACTTTTTAAGTTTCTAAGCATAAAAATGCCAGTCCACTCTTTAACTGTAACACCAGTTGTGAGCTTGCCACAAGTTAGAGTTATTGTGCGTGTCTCTAAATTGTTTTTGTGTTTAGATAAGAGATTAGCAACGTTGTGTCGTTGTCCATTTATGCATTCTTTGGCATACTTTAACGCTTCAGCTCCAATTCCACACTCTTTACCATAGGCACTAATGATTGTGAAATTATTTTTAAGCCAACTGTTATTTGTGTTAGCGCACTGAATAATATTACGCATCGCATCGCAACTTGCCACATTTGGCAAAAACCAAACAGTATGTTTTAGTATGCTCCTAAGTCGCACATCGCAAAACGGAAATGGCGGCTTTTTATTGCTGAGTTTGAGGTTGTCTACTATGTTTTGTGTAAATTTGCCTTGAATTATATCAAGCCATTTCTGTACTTCTGATTCATTTACGAATCTGGACTGCTTGCCTTTTCCACTTGCTTTAAAAAACTCATTTAAGTCAAACTCATCAAATTCCCCACCTTTGGCAACTAGTGTTATTGAATCAGGCAATTGATAAGTCATCATCACCATGCGCGGCAGACTTGCATAAGGGTTTTTTTGTGTTTCGTTTGTATGTTTAAATTGTTCTTTCGCACGTTGCTCATCGCTATAAGTCCAGCTAAAAATTTGGTCTTCGGCAAATTCGCCACTGTTTAACGCCTTAAAAGGTGTGCCACTTAAATATAAATATCCTTTTGTGGAAATAGGCATAAAATTTTCTAATTCATTAACATCATTTTGAATATTTCCATCTTTTTCCAAGATTTCAAAGTTTCTATCCTCGATGTCAATATATTCTTCCTCACTAGTTAAAGCTTGTGCTTTTTCGCGCCACGCACCATAGTGGTATTCATCGAAAACGATTAGATCCCATGCCGTTTCATGCACCCATTCATTTTTTGTCTTAATTGCGCCAGATTGGGATCGACCTAAATAGTCTTGAAAGGAGCCAAAACAAACAAGTGGCGTGCTTTCATATAGTGTGTTTTTTTCGCTTGTGGAATGCTTTGAAACAAATTGCCAGTCACTAAAATCAACGTGAGAAAGCAAGTCATCGCGCCAACTCTCTTCAACAGCAGGCTTAAAAGTTAAAATTAAAGTGCGTTTAAAATTCATTGCTTTTGCAAACTGATAGGTTGTGAATGTTTTTCCAAAACGCATTTTTGCGTTCCATAAAAAGTGTGGTTTTTGAGTCGGATATTCGACAGCCCACTTCTTAAAAAGAGCAACAGTTTTATTAACAGCTCTCTCTTGCTCAGGACGCATAGTGAAATTTAGACTGCGAATATTATTTCCACTGGCATAGTTTTTGCAGTTTGTTAGTGCTAAATTAAGTTTACTAAGCGTCTCTGGATCATTAGGATTAATATAAAACCATTCAGTTTTTTTGTTATCAGCACTATAGGCGCGAGAAACGCCCAATTTTTCAAGTTCCTTATGCACTTCATGGTCAGATACAATTGTGCCATCGGTTCGCAGTGCGTTTTCTTCAAATATGATTGAGTATGGAATAGAGTTTGGACGAAGTGTTGGATATTGTTGCATAACTCTATCTTGAACGGCTTTTTCAGTGTATCCAACTTTAATGCAATTAGGATAAGCTGCATCCGTGTAGGCATAAA
Source organism: Christensenellaceae bacterium (assembly GCA_031288735.1). Lineage (GTDB taxonomy): Bacteria > Bacillota > Clostridia > Christensenellales > DTU072 > JAITQU01. The sequence continues at coordinate 3,447 of JAITQU010000090.1, read as the reverse complement.
TTTTTGGGCTAACATCGGGCGTAGGTGGGAAAAATTCTTTGTTCATCAATTTTCCTCTCTTTTTTGTATTTTTGTAATACTAAAATAATCATAACATCTAACAGTGCACGCAGTATAAATTTTGTCACTTGTGTATTTTTAATTTAAATAACAGTCAAGTGCTTTACCATATTTAAAGCCATACGCTAATAAACATTGGTTACTGCTCACACCTCAACTAAACAAATTGTTAATGGTGCTAAATTAAGACATGTTTCTTAAATTGCTATTTAAATGAACTTCTCTTTGTTTGAAACGAATAGTACAGTTTCTTTTCCCGCTAGAGCATTGACCTGTTTAAAACATCGTGCAGAGGATGGAAAGTGACCTTGTTGTTGTATATAAGGTGTGAACAGTAACAAACACTGTTTTTGTACTCTCTAAGCACTCGAATCCTAAAACGACTACACCGTTTTTGTTATAGCGCAAGAATTTTCTTTTTTTATCATTTTTATAAAACAAAAAACAAAAAACTAATATCTAGAAATGTTTCGTCTTCTCTCATACACTTCAATTTCTAAAAGCTCATTAGATATTTTTTTTCTTTAGCATCAGCACAGACATTAATTTACTTAATAGTCAGACTACTTAAGTAATTTGCAACTGATAAAGTCGTGATTTTTAATGTTTTTTACATTGCTTTAATCATTTCATCAATAAATGAAATTTCCTCTGCGTTTAAGTTGTATTTTTTGTAAAGCTTTTCGTCTGTCCACCTTTCGTTAAAATCTTGAATTGGTACTGCTCTGTAAGATTCAACAGTATTATCCTGTGTTTGTTTAACAATACCAACAAGTGCTCTGAAAAATTTGGTTTTTAAATAATGAAGTGCATTTTTTGCCTCAACTTCAGTATTAAACAAGCCAATTTCAAGAAAAGTCTCTAGACATATATCAATCGGCGTGCCGAGTATCGGCGTGGGAATTTGCTCACCAATTTGTCCACATCCATATGCTTTGGGGATGAATATTTTCCATTTATCTATTTTTTCTGCGCCTTTAGGCAACGGATAATCTTTTGGTATATATTTTATTATGCGTTTCCCTCCCAGCAAGCCATGAATGCGTAAAAAATCACAATTTGGCTTACTATCAAACACCTTTGGCAAGCCATATTTTATCTCGTTTTTGAAAAAGTCGGTGCATAAACCATATGGTTTTCGAGACGAAACAATGTCAGAAAAACTCTTTTCATTTCGCTGGGAAACCTTATGGAAGATCGAAACCAAAATTTCATGCCTAATAAACACTTCAATCTTATCTTCTTTTAATGTGCGTATGCTCTTCACAACTTCACCATTTTCATAATGTGTGAATATTTCGCAGGGTTTATCATTAAAACTATCCCATAAAAAGTAACAAACGCCTGCCTTAATTTCCACTCCAGAGAAGCAATCATGCGAGTTTAAATAATCATGCATGATCTTAATTTTTCTGTCACCTAACATCCTCTCTCTAAAATCGTCAAGCCCTTTTCCACCAGAAAACCATCTAGATGGAATAACCATTGATAAATAGTGCGGTTTGATTTTTTTTGCAAAGTCCACGAACAAATTGTAAATCGGCGTTGCGCTTGCATTGACACTACCATCATCTCTATGTCCACCATCTATAAGCTGATACGGTGGGTTTCCAATTACCACATCAAATTTCATTTTTTCATACTCCTCAATTTCACGCTCACTTAGGTGAATAAATTTATAGGCGTGGTTTTCAAGGTTTTCTCTTGACCCAGTTGCGTATTCATTCATATTTGCGCCACAATAAACACATTTTTTCCCTTTAAAAGTATGCTCTCGATTTTCATAGTCTATATTGCCATTTTCGCTAGTGAACGTTTCGCAGACACTATATTGTCCGTTGGCGGTTTTGCTACAATAAACGCTTCTGCGAGTCATTAGTGCGGTGAGGTGAGTTATTGCAATGCCAAAAATCTGCTTTGTGAAAATGTGGTTTCGTCTAGACTGCTCATCAGGAATTTTGAGCGCAAGCCCTTTAATTAAACGCCTTGCAATTTCGCGCAAAAACACACCACTTTTGCAAACTGGATCTAAAAACTTTGTGTTTATGTCTTCAAATAATTCTTGTGGTAATAAATCCAAAATAGCGTTTGCCAGCCAGGGTGGAGTGAAAACTTCATCGTTTGAAAGATTTGCAATACAAGTTAAAATGTCGGGTTTGTGCAACACTGATTCCTTGCCTTTGAACATTAAATTTTTTAGTTCCACTAGTTCACGCTCCCTATTTTACCTTTAATTTAAAACATATTTGTTTTCTTTGTAAAGATATATTTAAGTATGATTGTAACAGTTATGTTTAAAACATGCCTATTTACAAGAAATAAATTTTTATACTATTTGTCTTTTAAATCTAGGCTTTCCATTATCCAATCGCGTTGAGTAATGGATGCAAATACATCTGGAGGAATTCCATCAATCACTTTGCATAATTCTGTTAGCAGCGTTTCGATGCTCGGAGCGAACGGTTCGCTAATCTGGTTCGAATTTTTCTCCATACTTGTTCTATTGGGTTCATTTATGGCGTGTAAGCGAATATATACTATTGATACATCTTTGGGAATTTTAGTATATTTCGATTTGTGCCACCATGCATTATCACAAACTAATACAATATGATCGTTTTTGTATTGTTCACTGAGTTTTTTGATAAATTCATTCATCTTTCGAGATTTTGCGCATTTCGATTCTTTCCGCAACTTCCCATTCTTGTTTTTTCGTTGACTTTTGTCCATTATGCTATAGATAAAAGCTCCCGTTAGCTTCTACAGCGGCAAAAACATCTCGGTATTCTCGTATTCGTTGCTTGTAAACGGCGGGACTATGTCCCTTTTTACACCAACTATACCTAGGCACAGATATACGACTAAAACTAGCCTCATCTTGAAAAAAAATCGAACTTTTCGCCCGTGTGCTTTCCTTTCTTTCGGTTTTTTCTTTGCTAAAGCACTATCTTTTTTGGCTTGGAGGGCTCTACTGATGCGACATTTTCTGTTATTTTATGGTCTATCTCTTCTGGAATGTGGATAACTTTTTTTCATCTTTTTCATCTTCGTAAACGCAAGACGGAAATTTGTCAAAACTCGCTGTCTTACAAGATATAAGGTCTTCTTTTTTTCAGCTTCCAAAAAAAGAGGCGTAACTACTTTTTTTTCTTCTATTTTTGTTTTAATTTTTTTGAGACCTCCATCGCCTCCTCTCTTGCCTTTTTAGGATGTTTTCCTCTAGGCATCACTTTAGCCAATCATGACGTTTTAGCAACTTATAGAAGCTTGATGATTTGTATTTGACTCCAGACATTTCCTCGAATGCTTGCTTTATTTCCGCTATTCTTACGAATTTTCCTTCTGTAGCATCTCCCATTAGTTCGTTCAAATAGGTATCCTCTTCTT
>JAITQU010000068.1 GCA_031288735.1 Christensenellaceae bacterium | reverse complement strand
AAAAGACACAGCAATAAGCGTTTCATATGTAGAAAAAGCTCTTTTAAATGACAATTTAAGAAATGCGCCTTGCATTTATCAACATTAACAATTAATTCAGTTGTGGTGTGAACAGTAACATATAGTGTAGATAGTATAGTGTAGGTTACTTCTCGCCCATATGGAAAAACAGAGTTTTATCCACGCTCTCTAAATATTTGTGAAAACTCATCGCTTTAGAAAACAACTCTAAACTTTTTTCAACGCTATTTGGTGTTACCATATCTCTACGATTAGCATAGTCTTTGTCTCTAAGCATATTATAAAAGCATGTATTTTCAAATGGGGAGGACCGCTATGCCACAATATGCAAAAGTCATTAAATTTCTACAATTTGATTGTCAATTTATTTTCGCCGCTACATCATATTCACAAGTCGCTTTTTAGTCTACAAAATATTATCAAAAGACTTGAGCTCTTCAACTGCTCAGCTTGCTAAATTGTTAATTATTTTACGATGTATTTGATATTTTATAAATGGCAAATATATTAAGACTAAAAACGCTATTGCTGCGGCAATTAAACAGCCTAAAACTATCCCTGCCGCTAAAAATCCAGACATCGGAGTCGTTATTGTGATTGTGGTTTGGTTGCTAGGTAAATGTGTTTGCGTCTCTTTATACCTAATATAAAATACATAGTCGGTTCGCGCTACTAAATTTGAGAATTTTGGGGAGTCTTGCCATACAATTCCATCACGCGAATATTCAACACCCTGTTTAACATCGAATGTAATAGCTCGACTTGTTTTTCTTGTTATTGCTAGTGAAAGTTCTCTAAGCTCCACTACAAGTTCTGCCTTTTGTATAAGTAATGGAATTTTCACTTCGATAGGTCTATAATTTTTAACATCCTCGTGTGTGAAAATTGCTGTATATTCATGATTACCAACAACCGATATGACTGTACTTTCATCCTTCCATTTAAACACTGTTGGAAGCTCAACACTCGAGAGCGTTTCCCCATAAACCGTGCTAATTGGTTCAGGAAGTGTGCATGGAGGCATTCCCTTTTCTATTGAAGGTAGCACAAAACGAGTTCGTGTAATAGCATAACTGTAATTTGAATCAGTTGCTGGTATGAATTCTGCCAAGTAGCTATTGCCGACCATAGGATTGATGTTAGGATCAACCCAATTGAAAATTCCGTCAGTATTACCACCAACAAACAAGAGATCTGATAGAAGAAGGCTTTGGTTATATTCCACTGTCTCAGTCGTTGGAAAAACCAGATCATCTATGGTAGCTAGTAATGGGATCAACTGTAGCTGTAAAACATATAACAGCTGTTCTGGAGCATATGCATAGTTTTCTGAATCTCTTGGAATGAACGTTACTAGATATTGTGTAACCGCAATGGTCGGGATAAGTGATGGATCGCTCCATTCAAATACTCCATCTCCTATTCCACCTAGAAATGGAACCATGCTAAGCGTTTGATTAGGATTGTATGTTAAACTATCTACGCTAGGTGGAGTAATGGTAGGTGGTGGTGCCGGGCTTACGATTAGTTCAATCTTTTTTGTTAATACGACAGCTGTGTAATCATAATTAGCTACATCGCCTGGATTGAAAGTAACAAGATATTGTGTCAATGATACAACTGGTATTGTTGACGGCTCGGACCAAACAAAAGTACCATTGTCTGATCCACCTAGAAGCGGGATACTACTCAACGTGCGTGAAGGGCTATAAGTTATTGCGTTTGCTGTCGGAAACACAACGCCTGGTGGTGTTGCCTTGTTTACAATTAACTCAACGTTCTTTGTAAGCACTAGGCTTGAGTAATTATAGTTAATAGTATCATTTGGAGTAAATGTAGCTGAGTAGTATTCATTCTCAACACCAGGAATTGTGCTTGGATATGTCCATGCAAAAGATCCATCGCCAACTCCACCTATCAAGCTAATCTCGCTGATAGCTCTTGATGGGGAATAAACTACTGGATTTGTAGTTGGGAAAATTAGCTGTGGAATCGTTTGTGTTATAATAAGATTTACTCCCGCACTCAAAGATACTGCAGAGTAATCATAATTGAGCGTGTCGTTTGGAATAAATGTAACCGAATAATTACTTACAGAAACAGTCGGTATCGTATCAGGGTGTGTCCAAGCAAATATTCCATCGCCAACACCGCCATTCAATGTAATATCTCTAAGCTTTTGTCTATGATCGTATGGCGTTTGCAAAGCCGTAGGAAATGTAATAGGCGCAGGTTGTGCTTTTGCTACTACAAGATTAATTGTTTTTGTGAATGTGACATCCTGAAAATAATAGTTAGAATCAGGCACAAAATTTGCTTGTGCTGAATTTAGCTCTGTTGTTATTGGTGTTGTTGGATTGCTCCAGAAAAAATGTCCGTGACCAATTCCACCAACTGCAAAATCTTGAAGTGTTTTATTTGCTTCATACGTGAAATTGATAACACTAGGAAACGTGCAACTACCCAATGCTTTTGTCACATTCACTGTAACGGAATTTGTTAGTGTTTTTCCTATGTAATTATAATTTACCTCATCATTTGGTATAAACTTTATAATCTTAGTGTAGGTCCCAACACTCTTAAGATATTCGTTTTCGTTTTCCCACGCAAAGCTTCCATCACCAGTGCCGCCAGAAAACGTAACATCGCGTAGTCTTAGTGTGGGAGCATACTCAATCATATATGTTCCTTGAGGAAAACTTATTTGCGTCGGTTCCGTCTTAACTGTATATAACGGTACTAAAAATGTATAAGAAGGTTCTGTCGCACCTACTGGTGTAAACGTAGCTACATATTCTGTTAAATCACAAGTGGGGATGATTGATTCTTCTTGCCAAGCAAAACTGCCATCGTCAGAACCATTAATAAGAGAGAAATCCTTTAACTGCCTTTGAGGATCATATGGCATGCTTTGCTGAGACGGTGAAACTATAGGCGTTTGCTTAGGATAGATTGTATCTACTGAATCAGCCAAACTAACTGTATGTCTCTGTAAACTTAAAAACAATGAAAACAGTGCCATCAAAATCACGGCAAGCACTAAACAAAAAAAGATACTCTTTTTCGTATGCAACATAGCTCCTCCTAAATTTCTGGCAACTGTATAGTTTTTAACACTAACCTTACTCGCATTTTCTTCTGACCAGAAATTTGAAAATTTCTCCCCAAGTATTAAAAAAAGATTTTAAATTTTTAGGCCTTGTCAAAAAATTTGGAAATCTCTCCTTTCGTATTTTTAGTGCAATTCAAATATTGTAAGGTGGTCAAGTTTTTAAAACACTTTTTGCAATTAATCATGTTATGTTTTGTTTCCACTCCTAGCATCATCATACTGTTCAACTGGCATCGTTTATATAATTGTGGAAAACTTGTGCCAAAAATGGTCTCATTTTAATATCAATTTTAAGCTCTCGCAATCAGAGTGACTCTAAAAGCCCAATATGTTAAAAGCTGGTTTCGAGTGAATTTTTGGGGTATAATAAAATCCATATTTCTTACGACCATAATCATATCAACATTAAAAATTGAATTAACCAGTATAACCTGTGTTTTGTGATCTAAATTTTATTTTAATTGTAACAATATCCTATTAGTTTGTCAATATTTTACTATACATGTTTTACGTCTGAGTTACTGTTCACACCCGCTATGGAAAAACAGTGTTACAATTCACACGTTGCATGATATTTTAAAAAATGTCACCGCTCTATCAGAAATGGTCACAATATAATCGATCAAACGTAGAAAAAGTTCATTAAAATAGTAATTTAAGATATTTGTTTTAGATTTAGCATCATAAACGAATAATTCAGTTGAGGTGTGAAGAGTAACACGCCTGAAGAATGTAGAATGCATTGTAAGTGGTTTAAATCTAAAATAAATTTTTTAAATAGCTATCTCAAAGAGTCTTTCTTTTGATTTGAAATGTTATTTGTTGTGATTTTTACAACTTACTCAACATACATTCCCTATAGCATGGGAGTGTTAACACTAAACCAGTTTGCAAACCAGTTTTTCATATGGGATGTGAACAGTATCTAGCATGATTTATATGTGTACAATCTATGCTCCGTTGTTGCTTCCAAAGATGGCACTCTATTTTAAGAAATACATAAAACATTTACGGAAATTAAATATTGCAATATTCATAGAATTTGATATAATAATTGTGTTGACACATACTAATTCATATGCATTGTTTGATTTGAAATTTTTTAAATATTGAATAATTTTGAGCATGAATATAGTAATGTACCTTTATGTCTATGGAGAGCGGAGGTTTGTATGGAGAACAATATAGAAAATCCTATCGATTTAAGGATTAATGAACTTATTAAAAATATGACTGTTGTTGAAAAAGCTCTCTTGTGCTCGGGCAGAAATTTCTGGTACACTCGTGGCATAAAAAAACATGGAATTAAGCCCTATATGGTAACTGATGGTCCGCATGGCATTCGCAAGCAAGAGCAAAGTAGTGACAATCTTGGAATTAATGAGAGCGTTAAGTCAACTTGTTTTCCCCCAGCTTGCACAATGGCATCTACTTGGGATGTTGAACTGATTTCTGGAGTAGCAAAGCGCATAGCAGTCGAAGCAATAGCCAATTCTGTTTCAATTGTTTTGGGACCTGGCGCAAATATTAAACGTTCACCATTATGTGGGCGTAACTTTGAATATTATTCTGAGGATCCCTATCTTTCAGGCAAATGCGCTGCTGCGTTCATTAACGGTGTGCAGGCTTCTGGTATTGGAACATCACTAAAGCACTATGCAGCAAACAACCAAGAGGATAATAGGTTGAGAATTAATGCTGTTATTGATGAAAGAGCATTACGAGAAATATATTTGCGTTCGTTTGAAATCGCTGTAAAAGAATCGCAACCATATACTATAATGTGCGCTTACAATAAAGTAAATGGTGAACATGCAAGCCAAAACAAAAAATTACTTACTGATATTCTCCGCACTGAATGGGGTTTTCAAGGCTATGTTATGACCGATTGGGGTGCAATTGATGACAGAGTAAAAGCACTCGATAGCGGTTTAGAGCTTGAAATGCCTGGTGGTTCTGGAGAAAGCGTTTTCCAAATTGTTGATGCTGTTGGCGATGGCAGAATAAGTTTACAAACACTAAATCAAGCAGTAAGAAGGTTATTAAAAATTAATTTTAAATTGGAATCTGTTGAACATGGGGATTCTGATTATTTTGACCAGGACGAACACCATAAATATACGAGAATGGTTGCAAGCGAAGGTGCTGTCCTATTAAAAAATATTTCTTCAGTACTCCCTCTACCAAAAGACAAACCATTAACTATAATCGGTGCATTATTCGAAAACGCGCGCTATCAAGGGTTTGGTAGTTCAAACATCAATTCTACTATTGTATCTAATCCTTGCGACACTTTTTCTAAAGCAGGTATTAATTATAAATATGCAAAGGGATACGATCAAACTAATGATGAGCATAACAAAGCTTTAGTAGATGAGGCTATAAACTTATGCAAATCATCCGATGCTCCTATAGTTGTTTTTGCTGGCCTAACTGAATCATATGAATCTGAGGGTATTGACAGAAAACATATGTCGCTTCCAAAAAACCAAAACATTTTGATAGAAAAAATTATAAGCCTAAATAAAACCATAATTGTAATTTTATATGGTGGTGCACCTGTTGAATTACCTTGGATAAATGGCGTATCGGGTTTATTACAAATGTATCTTACTGGTCAAGCATGTGGAGATGCAACATACGATATCTTGTTTGGCGACGTTAACCCATCTGGAAAGCTTGCCGAAACCTTTCCTGTTAAAATTAGCGATACACCGTCTTTCAATTATTTTCCAGCTGGTCCTGCTACCGTTGAATATAGAGAAAGCATCTTTGTCGGCTATAGATATTATCAAACAATTAAAAAACCTGTCTTGTTTCCGTTCGGATATGGACTATCTTACACTTCATTTGAGTACTCAGACATTAAATTATCATCTACTAGTATAGTACCAGGTGAAAAGATAAGTGTAGAATGTAGTGTTAAAAATATTGGAGACCGAGCTGGCAAGGAAATAGTCCAGTTATATGTTCATTGCAAATCCAACAAAGTATTTAGAGCAGATAGAGAACTCCAGGGATTTTCAAAAATTAGTTTAGCGGTAGGTGAAACTAAAATTGTCTCATTTGAGCTTGATTTTAGATCGTTTGCGTATTATAACATCAAAGAAAATGATTGGACCATTGAAAGTGGCGATTACCATATTTTGATTGGTGCAAGTTCATCAGATATTAAATTAAGTGCAGTATTAAATATCGATGCACCTAAAAATGAAATGCCCTACTCTGCAGGCGCAATAGGTGAATATTATTCATTTGATGGCTCTATTAGCGATGAGTCTTTTGCTGCAGTTTTAGGTTATCAGCCACCGCCAAGTGAATACAAAATAGAACCTATAAGAGAAATAACAACACCAAAAGAAGCGCGTGTAAAATTCGCTGGTCGAATATTCCATTCAATATTAAAACTTGGCATGAAGCAGGTATTTAAAGCAAACAAAGATGATTCTCAAACTAAATTCATACAAGAGCTTATGCTAACTAATACGATGAGAGGCCTTTCAACTTGTAGTGGTGGACTTGTTTCGAGAAAAATGCTCTCCTTGTTTATTGGTGTACTAAACGGCAGATCCTTGTTGTTCCGTGGAATAAGAATACTGAAAGCATATCGTCTTAATAAGAAGCAAGATGCAATTCTAAAACAAATTGAAGATGAAGACTAACAATAATGTCCAAGTCCATATGAATAATCCTTAGTATCCGAATATCCAAGTTCATATGAATAATCCTAAGTATCCGATTTAGCGCAATACTACTTTAGCGCAATACTACACTAAAAACTGGTGGTATTGTGCTAAATTTAGTAGTTGCGCTAGTTTTTTTAAGAGTGTTTTTCAAAAGTTTATAAACGGTTAGACCGTCAAAATGCATTTAAATCACACCACTGTAATTGGTAAGTCTTTATACATTGAAAGCTTGGATATAACTATAAATAATAAGAGTTTGTGTATCTGTAATATGAGCAATGTGTTCCTAGAGCAATGGTTTCACTTGAAAATTAGTCCAGAATACGGGGTACTAAGTATGAAATAATTACATACGATGAATATGCATATTTGGGAGTGTATATTAAGTTGTGAAAATAGGGGCAAGGCGACAGAATAAAAACGTATGAAAGTATAGCACACGGGCGAAAAGTTCGATTTATTTTCAAGATGAGTCTAGTTTTTGTCGTATATCTGTGCCTAGGTATAGTTGGTGTAAAAAGGGTCATAGACTCACTGTTTACAAGAGCGATTACGAAATTCTACATGTGTTTATCGCCACAGAAGCTGAAACTTGAGCATTTTTATATAAAATAATGGACAAAAGCAGTCAACATAAACACGATCCTATTGTATTAGTTTGTGATAATGCATGGTGGAACAAAGAAAATATACTAAAATTTCCAAAGGAGTGTAATAAGTATATATTCCTGCATACACGAAAGAAATGAATCCAATAGAACAAGTATGGATAGAAATACGAACTAGATTAGCAAACTGTTCGTTTTCGAACATCGAAACGTTGCTAACAGAATTACGCAAAGTAATTGATGGCATTTCACCAAATGTATTTGCAGCCATTGCCCAACGCGATTAGATAATGGAAAGTCTAGATTTAATGGATAAACAGTATCACAACAGCCAAAACTGCTCAATTTTGCCAATTTGAATGAGCGTAAGTTGCGATTCGAAGTGATAAATACTTGAGGAGCATCAGAATGAGCAAAACTGGAAAAGCAATTATAATTTTATGTTTGCCCATACGAGTGCGACAATTTTTCTAAAACAGATTGACTGGAATCAGGTAATCCATCGTATTGACTGGTAATACTGTTTCGCACATGCATATAATCCCGCCGTTCCCGCGGAGCAGTCCCGATTTTTCTATAACGTCAAATTTTTTTACCACTCGCTTATTGGGCGATGCAGACAATTTGATTTCAAATGGATGTATGGACTGCTGAATTTGTACAAATAGATCGATTTCGTTGCTGTTGGAATCACGGAAATAGCTTATATCGGGAACGATCGAACTATATGCATAACCTCTTAACAGCTCAGTTACAGCAAAGGTTTCAAAAAAAGCACCATTTGCGGCGCCCGATAGCAAGACCTCTGAGGATGGCCATTTTGTAAGATAAGAACACAATCCAGTGTCCCAAAAATATAATTTTGGGGTTTTGGCCAACCGTTTTAAAAGATTGTTAGAGTATGGTTGTAGGAGGTAAATGATGTTCAAACTTACTAGTAGTTTTAACCAATTATTTGCGGTGGCTTGCGCGATTTCTGTAATACTAGCTATGTGCGCAAGATTAAGTTGCTGTGAGGTCAACGATGCGCAAGCGACAAGAAATCTCATGAACTTTACTGTATCCACAATGCGACCGATTTCCATAACATCACGCATTAGATACGTGTTTATATAGGATTCAAAATACATTTGGCGCTCCTCAAAGTTGGCAGTTTGAACCTGTGGCATACCACCGCGCCATATATGAGCAAATACATCGTTAATACTAGTTGGCATAGTCAATTGCTCGCGTTTTTGGAGCGATTCAATATCAAACATGAGTGGTTCATCAACTTTATATCCGCAAATCTCGCTTCTTGACAGACTGTGTAATTCCATTATACCGATACGTCCAACGAGACTTTCACTAACGTTTTTCATCATAGAAAACTTCTGTGAACCAGTCAACCAAATCTGGCCTTTTAAGTCCGAGTTGTCACAGATATATTTAATTCGATTTAATAGCTGTGGTGCCTTTTGAATCTCATCTATTAGGATCGGTGGCCTATATTTCTGAAAGAACAACGCTGGATCTGCTTGTGCAAGATATCGTACTTCATCGTTATCTAAGCTGATTATTGTCCTGTTTTCCCCCTTTGCTAAATACTTAAGCATGGTCGTTTTCCCAACCTGTCTTGCGCCTGTGAGCAAAACTACCTTAAAGAACTTATTCATTCGCAAGAATTTATCTTCAATAGTGCGGTGAATGTATGAATCCATGTTTCTTCCTCTTTTTATGATATTATCTACGTGCAGTTATATAATATGGTTAGGGTGTCAAAACCTACAACTAACTGTTCAGGGATGATAATAACGAATGTCGCCGAAGCGAGACCAAAATGAGACTTTGATT
>JAITQU010000064.1 GCA_031288735.1 Christensenellaceae bacterium | reverse complement strand
GCGTATTAAAGTAAGGATTGACTGAAAATAATCAAAGTCTCATTTTGGTCTCGCTTCGGCGACATTCGTTATTATCATCCCTGAACAGTTAGTTGTAGGTTTTGACACCCTAACCATAACATTTGAATTTTAAAATCCGATCAAAAAATCAATGCTATTTCTGAGCAAATCTGGAACAATTATTAAAAATGTGTTTAATTCAATGGCAGGTGCGCAATTCACTAAAGTTGTAAACTGTTAAACTCGGGTTTTACATTCTACAATTATAAATATTTTGCGTTCGCTATATGTTTTTATTGCAAACAAATGGTTTTTTTAATATAATAAAAAAACAGTGTGAAAACTGGATAAGCGAGGGGTCCAAAAGTCGATGGCGAATCCGAAAAATATATTCAATGGAAAACACATAAGAGCGCAATTTTACGCGGAAAGCAACGAGTGGTTGTTTTCCATAGTTGACGTTTGCGGCGTTTTGGTAGAAAGCGAGAAACCGCGACATTATTGGACGGTTCTAAAAAAGAGACTGGTTGACGAGGGAAACGACGCCGTGACAAATTGTCGCAGTTTTAAGTTTCTTGCCGCAGACGGCAAAATGCGCGTAACGGATGTGTTGAACAAAGACGGAATAATAGCAGTCGCAAAAAGAATACGAAATTCACTGTATACCGAGGGGTTAATCGAATGGCTTGAGGCTTTTGACGGCGCAAGTAGAAAGTTTATATTAAAGCACAAGGACGTTGACGTTTTGGAAGTTGAACTTGAAAGTACGGGAGCAATCTCGACGTTTGGAAAAATGCTGAATGAGTCGCACTTACCCGTTGGCACAGTTGGAGCAAAGGGTGTAGATTTCCCGCTAATAAGGGATTGGTGGAAAGGCAGAGCCATACCCGCAAGCCGCGACGGACTAAGGGATTTATTAGACCCGCTCGATATAGCATTCCCGCAACAGCTGCTTGATAAGAGCTTCGCTCTTAGCCTCTCCGATCATTACTGGATTTGCCCGCAAAACATTGAATTAAAATGGGCAGATATAAACTTTTTTAATAATCCGTTTTCCGAGGACGTTGGCAATCTGTTATTTAGAAAATTGGATTGGTACGGATTAGACACAAGCGCAATAAGTTTGAATTCGCCCGACAATACGTCCGACGGCGTATTAAAAAAGAAGTGGAAAATAATTGACGGCAAGCGGTGTTTGATTAAAGGCGGGAGCAACTCGAACAATCAAGAAGTCGCAAACGAGGTTTTAGCGTCGCGTATTTGCAAACGACTTGGCATACCATTTGTAAACTATGAGATTATTAAACTTGATGGCAAGCAATACAGCGTATGCGAGGACTTTATAAACGATGACACCGAACTCATTACCGCATGGCATATAAAGAACCTAATAAAGAAAGACAACAGCACATCCGATTACGACAGTCTAATTGCCAAGGTTGAAGAACTCAGCATTGCCGATGTTAGGCGAAAAATCGACATGATGCTCACGCTGGATTTTATTATTGTAAACACCGACAGGCATTACAACAATTTTGGTTTTATCCGAAACCCGAACACGCTCGAATGGCTGTCGGTTGCGCCCATATATGACAGCGGAACATCTATGTGGTGCAGAGAACTTTCGAGCAATATAAACACGGATAGCATTCAAATCGAAAGTAAGCCGTTTAGGAGCAGGCACGACAAGCAAATAAAACTCGTAAAAGATTTTTCATGGCTTAACCTTGACGCACTCGACGGGGTAGAAAACGAATATGCGGAAATCCTTTCAAAGTCGGTTTCCGATGCGTCGGAACTTGCCGACCGTCACAAAAAACTTTGCTTAGCATTGCGGAAACGGATTGAGTTGTTGAAAAAGGTTATTGACGGAAAATAAACGTAAAGAAAAAAGAGGAGGCACTTTGACATGGTCAGTTATAAGAAGTTGTGGAAACTGCTAATCGATAAGGATATGAAAAAGCAAGACCTTATGGCGGTTACGGGCATAAGCACTGCGACAGTCCAAAAACTCAATAAATGCGAAAACGTAAACACGGATATCCTTGTTCGCATTTGTAGCGCACTCAAGTGCAATGTTTCGGATATTATGGACATTCTACCCAACGGTATAGGGACAGTGGAATAGATATATGTAAAAAAGTAAAATTCTAAAAGACCTCGCAAACGGCGAGATAACAATAGACAAGGCGTTAAAGGGGCTTATGCTATTTCGAACGATTTAGATGACAGCGAACTCTATTCCTGTGCGACAATGAATTATCGGGTTGCGGAAGGATGTGGAATTGCCCGAATATAGAATGCTTAATAGTAAGAATTTGACGTATACGGGGATTAACGGAAGTTACCTATTTTCTCTCCTGTGAAGCTGTTAAATTTTGTCATTTTTTAAGTACTTTTTTAGGTTACTGTTCACACCACACCTGAATTAATTGTTATTGTTGATAAATGCAAGGCGCATTTCTTAAATTGCCATTTAAAAGAGCTTTTTCTACATATGAAACGCTTATTGCTGTGTCTTTTCCCACTAAAGTCCTGATCTTTTTCCAAATATCTACAAAGGATGGACAGTGACCATGTTTTTCCATATGGGGTGTGAACAGTAACTAAAATATCGACGTATAAATATTTAACAAAGCATTTAATTGTTTTAATGATTTTGTTATAATTTAGACTGTAGACATGAAACATGAAGTTAAAAACCTGGCAGGCGGCAAGCTTTGTGGATTCAAAAGGAGAAGGATACATGCAAGATACTTGGTATAGATTGGATAATTCAGCGGTAATTTATCCTATTAGCATAACAACAACAACACAAAGTCTATTTAGATTATCATGTGAATTGAATAAATATGTCGACAATGAATTCTTGAGTACCGCATTGAAAGAGATAATGCCAAGATTTCCAACATTTAATGTGCTACTTAGAAGTGGCATTTTTCGATATTATTTTGATCACAATCCGTATCCTACTGTAATCAAAGAAGATGATGGGATATTGTTTCGAAAGATAAATTTTGTCCGCAATAATTACTACTTGTTTAGAGTTGTTTACTATAGAAATAAAATATCTATTGATTTTTTTCATTCGCTATGCGATGGAACTAGCGCAATGGAATTCATGAAAGCTGTAGTTTTCCAATATTTAAAAACGTCTGGTGACAAAATAGAATCAGATGGATCGGTTAAGCTAGCTGGAGAAATGCCAAGAGGCGAAGAGGAACTAGATAGTTTTATGACATATAACACCGATTATAAATTGTTCGGTGGAGTTATTGGTAAAATGGCTGGAAAGAAAGCATTCCAGCTAAAGGGACGTCGGTTTCGACAACCTGGCTATGGATTAATTGAGGGGATAATAGTTACAGACGAACTCAAACTTGTAGCAAAGAAATATGATTGCTCAATCACTGTTTTGATTGCTGCCACGGCAATGCTATCAGTAGCTGAGATTCATACCAAATCATATTCAAAATTTGATTTGATTGCAATGATCCCAATAGACTTAAGGCGGACCTTTCCTAGTGAAACACTAAAAAACTTTACCTCGCTTGCTAAGTGTGAAATAAATCCAAACACAACACCGCCAACTTTGTGGGATTATTGTAATACAATAAAGTCACAACTAGCTGATGGCGCAAGAAAGGAAGAGCTTGCTGAAAAATTAAGTTTAAGCTCGTTTATGAGCACAAAGTGGTACACAAAATATATGCCACTTTGTATAAAGTGGCTAGTCCTACGGTTAGGAAAATTGTTGAGTGTGCGAACAAGGCAGACAATGATTATATCTAATTTAGGCGTACTCAGCATGCCTAGCAATGTTTCAAGTCATGTGAAAAATTTTAGCTTCAATTCTAATGTTTCACGAAAAACACCTAAAAATATCGGTGTTGTTACATATGATGGAACAACCGTAATTTCGTTTACTCGAGGACTTGTTTCTACTGAGATAGAAAGAGTTTTTTTTAGAAAACTTTCAGTTGAAGGAATAAGTCCGCGCATTATTAGTAATTTTAGAGAACTAAATAAGTCATAGAGATCCTTTCAGTAGTATCATTTATTTTAGTGATTGAATCTTATAGAATGGGAAGTCAACACTAGTAGCAAAACTTGGATTAGAATTAGATCAAAAACAGGTCCTATCTACATAACAATGAAAAGTTAGTGATTAGCACGAAAATATCGCAAAAGACAATAGTATGGTTAGGGTGTCAAAACCTACAACTAACTGTTCAGGGATGATAATAGCGAATGTCGCCGAAGCGAGACCAAAATGAGACTTTGATTATTTCAGTCAATCCTTACTTTAATACGCTAAAAGTGATATAATTATATGCATAAATCATCGAGGTAATCACATGTCTTTTCAATACAATAACGCTGAGCAAATATCAATGTTTGATAAAA
>JAITQU010000041.1 GCA_031288735.1 Christensenellaceae bacterium | reverse complement strand
GGCTTAGTTGATGTCTCTATGATGATGTGCCCCTCAACTTTCGCATGTCCACAACCTGTCGTAATGTCAGTCTGTCGCTACATAGACACATACATGACACGGTTTAGGACGGAAACCACATATCAATCGTCAGAACTTTCCTTGTTTTGTCAACTTGTATCAGAGGAAACCTAAACATTCCACAACCGTTGAGATACGCTTCTCCAAAATTCAGAGATTTCGCCATTCCCCGCATATTTAAGTCCTCAATGCTTACTGCATCGTAACGTTCTATCCGTCTACTCTGCTTTTGAGGAAGTCTTTTCGCTATTCGAGATATGATTGCAATCGCGCCACTTTTTTCACTACTTTGCTCTATTCGTGCCGCTTTTCTGGGCGGGATAACTTGCGTGGTTTTCGAGTTTCTCTTGCGACCCCGATAAAATCGTGCTATGAGGCTGTCGTCATTGCTGTCAACGCATAGTTCGGGCATCGAAAAATCCAACACCAGAACATTTACAGGCTTAATGGATTCAACGGTCATTTCACGCTCTAAAGTATGGATGCGTAATACTTTAAAGACGAGCGAGTGACACTGAACTGATTTTAACTTGTAATCAGATAGAACTTGACGATGCTGTTTTACACTGACACGCCCTAACTTCGGGAGTTTCAAGTAACCATTGCGAGCTCTATGTTCCCATAAGCAAGGTTTGTCATATAACTGTAGTGCCCTTGGTGCTTACTTTTGAACCGTGGAAAGCCTATTGATTTATCGCAAAAGAAATTTTGGAAAGCCGCTTTGAGATGTAACCCCTCGTTTCACAGTGCGAGTGAATCCACTTCCCCAGCCACTCAAACTCGGTTTTGTATTGCTGAGGCTTGTATAACGACTCTTTAGTGGAGTCATAATGCAGGGTTTTATCTGCTAGCATACGGTTGTAGACAAATCGGCAACAACTAAAAGTTTTTGTAAACAGCACGCACTTTTTTTAAGTTGGCGTAAGTCTTGAGCGAAACGCTTTATTCATATGCATTTTCCTTGGCTTTTTATGTATCGTTTAATTACTTCTATAGGAGCACTGCCAGGTCAACAAACAAAAGCTCGAGCTCCAAAAATATTCTTCCCAAAGACTTTTGTGTATTCGCAGGAACTCTTTTTTTACAATGCGCTACTTGCGCTCTTGTATGCGTTGATAACTTTGCTGATATCCGTTTTGTCTCAGCACTGAAAAGTATATCTACATGGTCTGTTGATTCCACTGCTAAGGGTGATTTTGTAGCCTGGAGATATATACTCAAAGATTTATTTGAGCTGCTCGCTACATCGAATGACCCTGCGTCGATACTTTACAACAAGCACAAGGTGATACCACATCTTGAACCGCATGATTTTGCTATCCAAGTCCAATCGAAAATCAGTCCTCCCTTATATGCACTGATTCTATCACAAATTCTCCGAAGTGTCAATACAGGACGATCGAACAAGGTGTGCCTTCATCTCACCGCCTATAGAGGCGGGATACTTTTCACACATAAGGTTAAAAAACTAATTATAGATTTCTTCGAAAGATAACTTCTTACCATCGTTAAACACCTTTGTATTATCAGAATTAAACTAATCGAAAAGTACTATATTAAAAGTCATAAATCCAGTCTTATCTACTATAAGCACGAATTCAAATTTGATGTCACATAGTTATACCACAGCGAGAAAACTCACCACGTACTAATTTGGCTATTTTTTTGCCACGCCAACATTTCATCGACATGCCGCTAGTAGACAAGTTGAGGCAAATTACAGCTTCCCCTTCATTGAATGGAAAACACGATCAACATCCTCTATTAAGAATTCTGTCGTTGATGTGGTCCATCTAGCGGATCTATTCCGTTTTCCCGTGCAACTGGCCTATTATTAACACTGTTCGTCTCATTAACTCATTGCTTTTAGTTAGTCTTTTTAATTATGGGGTCCTTCTAATTTGTGTTTTTATTATACCTCCTCCTCGTCTATTTACACAAATTAATACACACTGCCGAACGGTATTCCATTCGGGCAAATTTTTTTTATTAGTTCGTCAAGTTTACTCGTCATCGCACACCTTTTTCGTGCTTGCAAGCTGTTCAAAATCACTAATTTGTCTTAACAATTTGTCAAAGTCACTTTCAAATAGACTGTCTTGAACAATACGGTATTTTTCAAACTCTGTTTCTGCGTGTTCTTTAGCGAGCTCCGCCGTAATCCTGCCTGCGTCGCTAAGCACGGCACGGTTTAACAAATTCAAATATCTGCTAAGCTCCTGCTCCCAGTCCGCCATCGTCATCGGAATATTGTCTATCGCCTTAAATTCTGCGATGTCTAAGAATGCCGACACTATGCGAGACAAGCCTTTGAGTTCAACCTCTGTCAAATAGTTTTTGGCAATACTTACATCAAATTTTTGGATTTTTCCTTTGGGCGCATCTTTCCAAGTAGTTAGACCCATATTCTCATTTTCGGCAACGGCACGACTATAGATCAATTCGGCGGCTGTATTTCCATGAATTGCCCAATGGAGTTTGTTTTGCACTGCCGCATAAAAACGCCTTGTCACCGTAGCATTAGCGTCGTAATCAAGGCTAGTTGCGTAAATATCGGTTATTTTTTGATAGAATACTCGTTCACTGAGCCTAATCTCGCGAATGCGTTGTAACTGTTCTTCAAAATATTGCTTTGTCAAAATGCTACCGCTGTTTTTAAAGCGTTCATCATCCATTGCAAAGCCTTTGATTGTATACTCGTTTACAATGCTGTTCGCCCATTTTCTAAACTGCACAGCCTTTTCGTTGTCAACTTTGAAGCCGACTGCTATTATCATGGACAGGTTGTAATGTGCCGTGTTGTAGGTTTTTTTGTCATCGGCAGTTATTCGATAATTTCGAATAACTGAATTCTCGTCAAGCTCGCTATCTGCAAAAATCTTTTTTATGTGGTAGTTGATTGTATTTACCTCAATGCCATACAACTTGGACATCATTTTTTGTGTAAGCCAAAGGTTTTCATCCTCATATCGAATTTCTATGCTCTCGTTTTTTGCGCCCGTTGCGGCGGCAAATGTAAGGTATTCCATCGCACTGCTACGTACAATATCAACCGCTTTCTTTTTTGCCATTACTCTGCATCTCCCTCCATCTCGACTATTATAGCTCGATGTATCGCCACAGTTCGTCCGTCTGCGTGACCATGCGTTTTGTTTTTGTATTCAAAGACCTTATGCCGGTGTGTGCTGAGTCGACTTCTTTTTCAACGTAGTTTGAAACCGAAAGGTTATATGCGTTGTTATCATTGACAATTATTATGTTACTTACAAGCGCAAAACAAATGGCACGACCATTCTATCCGCAAAATATCAATGACAGTTCTTATGTTGTCCTCGGTCAGTTTGTTGCTGTTGGTTATTTTGAAGAACTCCTTTGAGGCATCAATGAAAAGCATGTCGTTGTCGCTCTTAGCTTTTTTCAAAACCATTATACATGTTGCAATGCTTGTCCCAGAAAACAAGTTATCAGGCAACCATATTATACAATCAATAAAATTATTGTCTATGAGGTATTTCCGAAATTTCTTTTCTGCTCCCACCGATATAAAATGCCTAGGAAAGAAACACTCACCGCCGTTCCGTTGGTCGCAAATCACGACAAACTATGCATGATAAAAGCAAGGTCGACTTTGCTCTTGGGCGCAAGTACGCCAGCGGGAGAAAATCTCAGGTCGTTGATTAGTGTAGGGTTGCTGTCAGCCGACCACGTTACCGAGCATGCTGGATTAGAAACTATCGCCTCGAACGGTTCGTTGTGCAATGTTGCGGACTGATGAGCGTGTCCTCGTGCGCTATGTCGGATTTATCGTAATCTATATCGTGTAGAAACATATTGATTCGACAAAGGTTATATGTCGTTTTGTTTATCTCTTGCCCGAAAAATCATTGCCGAATTATCCTTGCAGAGTATCTTTGCAAAAATCAAAAGCGGTGACACACTGCCGCAAGCGGGGGCGTAAACCTTGTTGACATCCGTCTTTCCGACAAGCGCAACTTTGTTAAAAGCTCGCTGACCTCTTGCGGTGTGAAAAACTCGCCGTCTCTCCTGCCCGTGTTGCTTGCGTACAAACTCATTAAAAATTCGTATGCGTCGACAAACGTCTATCGTGTTATTGTGCGCAAGTTTCATCTCGGCTATGCTGTCAAGTAACCTCATGAGTTTTTCGTTCCGCTTTATAACCGTGGCACCCAGTTTATAGCTGTTTACGTCTATGTCCTCAAAAAACCCTTTAAGGATGCACTCGCTGGCAGTTCCTTGCGCCGACGACTATGTAGCACTGAAAAATTTTTCGAGTGTCTCGTTTAGTTTTTCTTTTGCACATACGACATCGTGCTGTGCTTTTTTGGATACGCTCTCGAACAATTGGCTTGGTAAAATGAAAAATCCTTTTGTTTCGACTATCTCAGCACGAGCGAATTTTGTATCTGTGTCCAGCAAATCAACATAGTTAAAGGAAGCTTTGCCAGACAATCGTTAATTCGCGTTGAGGTAGTTCACCAAATTCTCGGATATGTACCTGTAAAACATAGTCTCAAGAACGTATTGCTTGAAATCCCACTCATCGACTCAACCCGTGTGTAAAACTACATTCTATGTTCCATATCGTGCGATGAAGTTACGCTCTTTCATGTTCTTTTCTATTATCTGTTATTTACTCAGTTTCCGCTGTGGTCACTTATCTGTGTTTAACGTTTACGGTCTTTGTTTCTTATAAGCCTGCTTTATTAGACTGAGTACATACACTAAGTCATCATCATTTCTGATTTGCACTTGGTAATCCCCATTACTGTGATGACCCGCTTGAGCCATATCCCGCACTAATCCCTGCGGGTCTAAAAGTTCGCATTTGTGTACTTTGATAAATATTTTTAGCGACCTATTCTGTATTGTTATTCAGTAAAGTTAGACTGAGACTGCGCAAAAACTCAATTTTAAAAAAGTTTTTTTGGGGTTAATTTTTTGATTAAACAACAATTCTCAAAATTTCGAAAATTAAACCCAAATTTGCTGAAATTATTGAACTTTTTCCAACTCATAGTTTCAATGGAATAGTTTAACCTCAGGTTATTATTTTCAAAAATACTGTGCATGTGCCTCTAAAACATTTTGCGCAGTCTCATAAATGATTGAAATCATAAAACGCAAAATTATTTAATGGATTGGTTGTTTATTTTGAAAAGAATCCATTGATATTTTAAGATTTACTCATCATACTTTCATTTTAACATGTTTAAGATAAAATGTAGATGTAAAATGAAATCCTTATTAAAGTCCAGATACTGCTTTAGAATAAACAAGATCATCTAGAAAGGTAACTGTGATAGTTACGTTTTTGTAGTTATATTCGTTAGGAAAGTCGTAATTTTGATAATCATCATAGACAACCAAAAAATTCCAAGTATAAATCATATATTCAACATTGTAATCATTAATATCATTATATTTATAACTAAATTCGCCATTGCTTCCTAAAATTACACGAACTTTTTCAAATGTCATTCCGACCTCTATTTTATCATAACACACTTGAACCTCATAAATGAATTCGTATTCTGGGACCTCATCCGAATAATCAGGTGTTGAAGAATTATTTGCGAAGAGATAAATCAACGGTTGAACGACAGCAAAAACAAAAACAATAACAACCATAATCCAAAAAAAGATTCTTGCCTTTCTTCTACTTGAAGTTGTTTTGGCCCATTTTGCTGATATTTTCTGATAAATATTTAAAGGAGTTTCGGTTGAATTAGCTGTTTGAGAGGTAACTGTCTGATTAACAGGGAGGTTAGAAGGGGATTGCCCACAATATTCACAAACAGTAGCGTCTGGCTTTAATCTAGCTCCACAAAATTCACACTTCATTTTCGGTTAACCTCCGATATAATATAATGAGTCCTTTACTTATTTATTAAATAAGTAGAGCAAATAAAAAGAAGATAAATCAAAGATAACAGTACAATTATAACATAATTTTTAAGTTATTTATAGTTTTTTTAAACTATTCATACTAGTCGGGAGTGTGTATTAATTTGTGTAAATCGGGGAGGAGGGGTAGTCGGAATTCGACGTTTAGTTCAGTTTCGATCGTATTAGTTGCCTTTTAGTGTGTATATCATTAAAAATTAGACAGATTCAACCTTCGATTCACCAAATTAATGTTTTGTCATCATGTAAATTATATGCGTGGCTGGGAGTGTATGTTAATTTGTGTAAAATGGGAGGAAAACAAAAACAAAAATTAATACAAACTGCCCGATTAATACACACTCCCTTGTCATTTAACTAACTTGTTGTCTGTATTTGTAAGGTTACTGTTCACACCTCAACGAAATTAATTGTAAGTGGCGCAGATTCTGAAACACATCGATTAAATTGTTATTTGAAAGAGCATTTTTCAGTCGAATCATCTACTGTTACGCCTTTTTACGCTAAAGCTGTGACGTTTTCCAAAATATCTTACAGAGCGTGAATAATAACCCTGTTTTTCCATAAGGGGTGTGAACAGTAAC
>JAITQU010000219.1 GCA_031288735.1 Christensenellaceae bacterium | reverse complement strand
AGTTATATCGCTTTACTATCATTTTTACGGCTAGTTAATTTTATACGCAACTCAAGTTTTAGATTTGCATCGAGGCGTCTGTCATAACCAAAAAAGCGGGTTTTGACAGCCGAACCATAGTATAGGATTTAATTCGGGAATTCAGTGTTATAGAATAGGAAGTCAACAAAATAAAAAAATTAAGCTACAAAAATTGAATTTTGTAGCTTAACGAAACGCTTTTTTTGGAGTTAATATTTAGAATCTATATTCTGGCAGAAATCCGTCCTTGTGATGCTTTTTATAAAGGGCAACACACATTGATTTTATATGACTAAGTGAGAGTTCAGCAGCAGTATGTGGATCAAGTGCGGCGGCAAGCTGAATATCGCGTATTTCCTTTGTCTGATGAGCCTTTAGCGTCAATAGCTGAACGTTTATGTTAGTGCGGTTCATCGCAGCACATTGTTCAGGTAATGGATTGCATGGTATGGGGTGAAATCCAGCAGAATCAACGGTGATAGGAACCTCCACGCAAGCTTCAAGAGGTAAGTTTGGAATCAAACCCTGAGTGTTTAAGGTGCTACCATGAAATGTAAAGGGTGTGTTTGTTACGGATGCCTCGATTATTCGTGATCCATACTCATGACTTCTTTCATGATTAATGTTATCCTCAGAGCTTAGAATGCGTCTACTTTGCCATTTCCAACCGCGTATTTGCCTACGGCAACGGCGGGGATATTCATTCAATGGAATAAGATATTTTAGCAATAATTCAGGATAACGTGATTTTATAAAGTAGGGCATGTACTCAGAGTTGTGCTCTGAAGACTCTGTTACATAATAACCAAAGGTATTTAAAACCTCACGTCGCACGCGATCCTGAAAGGGTGCCATCTTCCAATTTGCGCTACGCTCTTTGATTTCAGGGTAAAGATCATTACCATCCTTATCAAGAACATTGACAAGCCATGCCTGATGATTAATTCCATAAATATCCCACTTAACACCTTCCAATTTATCGCTCATTTTGAGATATCCAAACAGGTGCGGCACACAGCTCTGAACACTATGACAAAGGCCAACGGCATTAATTTTTGTGTATTGTAGCATGTGACCAGTAAGCATAGCCATTGGATTGGTGTAGTTTAAAAACAATGCATTAGGACAAACCTCTGCTATATCAGAAGCACAATCGTCTAGAAACGGAAGTGTTCGTAAGGCTCGCATAATACCGCCTATGCCCAAAGTGTCACCTATGGTTTGCCATAGCCCATAATGGCGTGGAATTCTAAAATCTGTAACGGTACACGGCTTATAACCACCTATTTGCACAGCATTGACTATGAAATTAGCATTTTCTAAAGCTTTTTTCCTGTTTAGCTCTGCTGTTATTGTTGCTTTCCCCCCATATTTCTTATTAAGAGCAGAAATGAGTGAAAATGATTGATCTAGTCTTTGACTGTCGATATCGTGCAGAGCAATATCAAAGGAATCGAGAGTTGGTGCTAAGATACAGTCACCAAGAATATTTTTTGCAAATATAGTGCTGCCAGCACCCAAGAAACATATTTTCATTTATAAACCTCATAAACGTATGATGTAAGTAGTATATCATAGATATTGACAAAAAACAATATCATATTAATTAGCAGTGGCGCATCGTATTATGTTTTGTGCATAAACTTGCTGCAAATTATACAAATGCCTGTAAACAACAGGAAAATTGTTCTTTTCATTTAGTCGCTTTTTATAACAGAGTTTGCTAAATAAAGGCGAGTTATCTTTTCATTTTCTAGTTTTCCAAAAAAGATTAGAAAGTAGTTTTTCGAACATAGTTTAAAAGGATTTCAATTTTGTCTAATCTAGGCGATTATTGAGGATAGGACTTTTAAACTACAGATTTTTCATAAACACAGAAGAATTAGTGTTGAATTTATTATAAGCTGGTTTTAGTGCACATAGGAGAAATAGAAACTATATTAAGCCTTGAATATCTTAATATTTTCCATACCTATCAGTCCGGAAAGCTCCTTTGCTGTAGCATCTATGTCCCGAATTTTAACTGGGGGCTCTAAAATTTTGCCGTTTCGTTGAAATCTCACGGTGCTACTGCCAGCGTGTGAGCTTAAGATATTCATGATTCGTGTATAGATGTAGGCATCGATAGTGCTCGTGATATTAACGTATAAAATTCGGCTGTCAACGACTTCACGGGTAGCCATTTCCTTAAACTCTAGATCCCAAGGGTATATGTCTGAAAGAACAATTTTTACCTCATCCTCTCTTAGAGTCAATCTTCCAGATATCTTAACAAGATTGTCCTTTACAATGTAATTTTTACGTGTCCCTAAAACCTTAGCAAACGCTAGGAGTTCAATTTTGTCATACATGTCCTCTAACACAATAACAGCCATTTCTTTGCCATCCTTTAGACGCTTAATATTAGAATCAGCAATTAATCCGCCAGCAAAAACCTCCATTCCATCGTGAAGTGGGCCAGAATACTGCTCTTTTTCAAGATGCTCCTCGATTTCCTCTTCCTCCTCGATTTCGTCATAATTTACACGTTTAGGGAGAAGGGATGTATTAAAGTTGAAAGCTTCGAATTCCTTTTCATAGCCTGCTAGTGGGTGTCCAGTGATATACATACCAAGCATCTCCTTTTCAGCTACAAGCTTGTCACGAGTTGGCAATTCGGGGAGTCGGTCGTATGCATATTTTGAAGGGGTTGAAGTAAACATATCAAAAATGCTATATTGCTTAGTATCTATGTGTCTATTAGAATGCTCTAATAGAGATATTATTCGCTCATAATTAGCCAAAAGGGTTGCACGAGTTTCACCAAAGCAGTCAAAAGCCCCCCCCTTTATTAGACTTTCAACAGCTCGCTTGTTAATATTCATGCTAGATGTGCGTTTTATAAAGTCATACAAGTCTTCAAAAGGACCATTGTCTTTGCGCTCTTTTACAACATATGCCATTGCCATACTTCCAACATTTTTAATGCAAGCAAGGCCATACATGATGCTTTTGTCAATAGGCGCAAAAAGCTGTTCGGATTTGTTTATGTTTGGTGCTAATAGCGGTATATTGAGATTTTTCAAGACCTGCATGTATTTTTTGGTATCATCTGACTTTCGAATACGATTATTTATTACCGCTGCCATAAATTCAACAGGATAATACAAGCGGTAGTATGCTGTTTCATAGCTTAGAACTGCGTATGCCGCCGCATGTGATTTGTTGAAAGCATATGAAGCAAAGGATTCAATGTCTGCAAACACCCTCCGACCTACAGATTCAGAAACACCATTTGCTATGCAACCTGGAATATTAGTGTTCTTATCTTGCTTTCCATATAGAAAAACATTACGCTCCGCTGGAATTTTATCCTTCTTCTTTTTTGACATTATTCCTCTAAAATAGTCGGCACGGGTCATATCGTAACCTGCTAACACTCTTGTTATGGTCATCGCTTGCTCCTGATATACGATTATCCCATAGGTTACATCTAAAATAGGTTTTAATTTTGGATGAATATATTGAATGCCATCAGGATTGTTTCTGTTTTTGATGAATTCACTAATATTATCCATAGGGCCTGGCCGATACATTGAAATGCCAGCAATGATATCTTCAAATTGTTTTGGCTTGAGCTGAGACATGAATTTTTTCATGCCCGATCCTTCTAGTTGGAATACGGCATCGGTATTCCCTGTCCCTATGAATGAATAGACAGAAGGGTCTTCATAGCCCAATTCTTCAAAATTTATATCATGGCCAGTTCCTGCATAAACGTAATCATGTGCTAACTTGACATCTGTAAGAGTTATCAGCGCAAGAAAGTCCATTTTTAAAAGACCTAATTTTTCAACCTCTATCATGTTAAACTGGGTAGTAATTTCATCTCCGTTTTTTGCAAGTGGGATAGTGTCAATTGCTGGATTTTTGTATATAACGATTCCAGCAGCATGAATGGATGTGTTTCTTGGCATGTTTTCAATTTGCTTTGCTATGTCAAGAATGCGTTTATAATCTGGATCTGAATTATACTTGTCAATAATATCTGGTATTGCATATGGTGATTGCGAATCAATAATTGCACTTATTGTAATTGGCAAAGTTTTATCAGGTGATGATGGATCTTGGACTATCTTTAGTGAGTCAAGCTTTTTTGTTATAGTTGAGATGTCATTATAGGCAATATTAAAAACTCTTGCCACATCTTTAAGCGCAGCTCTTGTTTTCATTTTTCCAAATGTTATTATTTGGCTTATGCGATCCGCTCCATATTTATTCTTTACATATTGGATGACTTCATTACGGCGGTTGTAACAAAAATCGATATCAAAATCTGGCATTGATGTGCGGTTAATATTTAAGAATCTTTCAAAGATTAGATTGTATTTTAGCGGATCTACATTAGTTATTCCTATTGCGTACGCTATTATGCTACCAACACCACTTCCCCTACCAGCACCTACTGGTATACCTTTAGACTTTGCAAATGAAATGAAGTCCCAAACAATGAGATAATATTCACTAAAGCCCATATCAATTATTACACGTAATTCGTTATCGGCCCGCTCACGAATCTCTGGGGTTATTTTATCATATCGGGACAAAAGTCCTATGTCGCTAATTTGTCTTAGATACAAGTCGGGCGGCGTATCGTTTGGGCAATTAAATTTGGGTATCTGATACTCGTTGTAAGCAAACTTAAGATCGCATTTTTCGGCTATTTCAAAGGGTGTTTCTAGTGCTTCGCCATTGTTTACCCACCCAAACAGAGCATTCATTTCGTCGTATGTTTTGTAGTAGAATTCGTTATTTGGAAATCGCATTCTATCAGGTTCATCAAATCGCTTTCTAGTTTGAATACATAGCAAAACGTCATGCATATCGGAGTCTTTTTTGTTTATGTAGTGAAGGTCATTTGTCGCAACACACTTGACATTCAAGTCTCTAGAGAGACGAAACAGAAGTGGCAATACCTGCTTTTCTGCCACCATATTATGATCTTGCAGTTCAATATAGAAATCACCATCGGAAAACATAGACTTCATTCGCTTAGCATAGCTCATAGCTTCACTATAATTATTATTTAGTAAAAGCTGCGGCACTGCCCCCGCAATGCATGCTGTTAAGCAAATAAGACCAGTGCTATACTTTTCAAGTAAATCTAAATCGATTCTTGGCTTATAATAAAATCCATCAGTGTATGAAAGGGAGGTTAAACGTGATAAATTGAGAAAGCCCTCATGATTTTTTGCTAAGAGAATAAGATGAGATCGCTTAGACTTATTATCATCATCAGTACATATCTCATTTCTTGAATGCATATTGTCAGCAACATAGAACTCACATCCAATAATAGGCTTAATTCCGTTAGCTTTACAAAGATCATAGAATTGTATGGCAGCATAAACATTACCGTGGTCTGTAATTGCGACTGCGGGTGCGTTATCTCGTTTTGCTCTTAGAACAAGATCTTTAACCTTTGCAGCTCCATCAAGCAAACTGTACTCAGTATGGTTATGTAAATGAACAAATCCCCTTTTCTTTGAAGTTTCGTCTGATTTAATAACTGACGTGCTAGACTGCTCTTCATTGTCTTTGATGTCTTGCAGTGTTGCATTAAATAGATTTTGATCAGCCGAGCTTGAAATTGGCATTGTAGTTTGCATAAACACACCTTCTTTTTAGTTAAAAACTATAAAAACGTTTAAATCCAAAAACCTTCAAATTTATTTGTAGCTTAGACATTCAAGGAGTCTTGAATTGATAGAAAATTCTAAGAAGCTCATTATAAGGTAGAATGCGACAGATAAGATTTTTTAAAAATGCCAGCAAGACTCTTTTTAGCTTTCTTTACCAAGTAGGTTTATGAATTATGTCATCAAATGTTAAATGTCATAAACAATAAAAACAACATAAAAAACAACATACACTTTAATGTTTTGAACTAAAATCCTTACAAATCTACTCCACGATATACGCAGCTTATTTTAATAATTTTTTTTGTAATTAGTATTCCTAGACAGAGCAAGTGGTAGAATAAACGACATATAAAAATCGATTTTTGACAATTCATATTTCGAAACCTGTTTTTTTCTTATTATTGCAAAAGACACATTTAATCTCACAAAAACTGCGATTTCGATTTTAGAGCTAAAAATATTTTCTTTATCCATGCAAATTTAAAAACTAGTTAGATAGGATTGTTAGTTTCAAAGCGCATTTAAGGCATCATCTATACTTTCTTAAATATTGTGAGTGCCTATTCAATTCATGACTATAGCAAGCTCAAGATCCTTTCATTTGCAAGACTTTCATCATTACCTGAGGTGCTTACAAAAACTAAATCACCAACCTTTATATTTAAACTTATCAATCCCATGATGCTTTTTGCATTGACTTTTTTATTACCTTTGATAAGAAAAATATCACAACTGAAACGCCCAGCAACTTGGGCGATAATTGCACAATCTGCAGTTTTAAGTCCGTCTGGCTTTGATATTGTTTTCTCAGTATACATGGTTGCACCCCCTGTCTTAACTTGTGTAGGAGAACGTCTTTTATTTTATTGTAACAACAGTAAAACTATTTGTCAATGTATAACTATATTATGAGTTATTATTCAAAATCCAAGATTATAAATTAAGTTGCTACTACTAGGCAAAAATTACTAGGGAAATTCCTAGCTTTTAACGATAGGTGGTGTAGAACTTTAAAAACTGAGCTAGAAAGTACCTTCATTTCGTCATATTAGTGAGACCTAAGATTTACATATTTTCATGTGTGGAATTTTTAGATGAACATATCATCTTTAAATAATACAGAGTTTTTCTTGCAGTTTCGTAACACGTAGAGTATTTTCATCTTCAATGCAATTTGTACATAAACAAAACGCTGTGTCTTTAAAACCATGAGAGACATTATGCCAATATTTCGACTGATTGAATAAATAGATGGCACAATACTCTGAAATATGAAGTGCCCAATTTTGTCCTTTAATCTGTCGCGTCTTTAAATTAGCAGATAGTCACAACATATTGAGTTCCACGTTCTTTGCACAATGGATGTAATTCTTATAAGATTGCGAAAAATATGTTCATTAATGGTCTGAAAATTTTTAGTTTCTGAACAATTCATTTTACATTCTTCACCAAAGATCATTACTACTGGTATTAATTACCTAAAGTTTCGTTATGTACTAAAATATGGTATACTATAATCATTAAAGCAGAGGTGAAATGCAATGCGTAATTTTTTTGGTGATGCTATTCAGTTTAAGTCTATTGATAAAATTGGTGATCCATTAGTCAAACTAAATGAAAATATAGATTGGGAAATATTTCGCACACCTATTGAGACTAATATACATAAAGATAAAAGCAAAGCTTGGATACCACCATATGATGCTATCCTTATGTTTAAGATCGTAACGCTCCAACAATTGTATGGGCTATCTGATTTAAGCACTGAGTTTGAAATTAACAATAGACATACGTTTATGCGTTTTTTAGGGCTCGAATCTGGGGATAAAGTGCCAGCTAGCAATGAGATAGGGGCATTCAAAGAAACTCTTAAAGAGAACAACCTCGATCGCACTTTGTTTGATTTGTTCAATAAAACACTAAGAGAAAAGAATATGATTGCACGCAAGGGTAGAATTGTAGGTGCGACATTTGTTACTGTAGACAAGAATGAAACAACATAAGATGACAATCTAAGGATGTGGAGGTCTTGAAGATTTTAACAAATATACGAAATCCCAGCAAATTTATATCTTAAGGCACAATCTTAAAAAACGCAAAAAACACTTATTTTGCGTTTTTTGTTGATTTTTTTAGATGAATGGAAGTTTTGCACCTACTTAAATTACAGTTAAAAAGCACAAAAAAAAGAGCTGTAAGCACAAAATTAATACACACTCCCTTACGCTTAGTAAGGATAAAAATTAAAGTCTAGAAAACAAGGCACAACCATGGTATTCTTTTCGAGAAGTGTATAGTAGCACACAAAACTAGATTAATCGAATAAGCGGTTTAATTCGTTTATTAAAAGCGACTCTGACATTATCGAGGGGAAATAACAATATATTTAAATCGCAATGCTTCGCCATTTTTGAAAATTTTGCCAAAGTAAGACACAATAGAGACAAAATTTTTAGTCTTAAAAATCGACCCGATCTTTTTTGTAACAAAAACTATCATCAGAAAAATTATTAATAGTGTAAATCAACACGTTTTAAAACATCACTAAAAACCTACTATTCATTGTGCCTTTACATTTGCTTTAGTAAATTATCTTTATTTTAATGCGCATTAGTAAAATTTTGAAAATCCACCTCACGAAAACTATCGTTTTTCAATAATATCACTTTTAAATTTTTAATAAGGGATTTGACAGAAGCGATATTTTAACTAGTTCTAACACTACTTGATGTTACATGGTTTTGACACTTTCCATGATTTGTAAAGCGAAAAATTTAGATTAATTGCATAACAAACATTAATATTGGCAAAAATTTATAAAATATAGAGGTGCAGTGAAGACAGAAGTGCCAGTGGTGGTTTGTATAGGCTCAACATCAGTTTCAGGTGATAGCTTAGGACCTATAGTAGGAGATTTATTGAGAGAAAAATATAAAGTTAGAGCCTTCGTGTATGGTGGAACTATGCATCCTGTCAATGGAATAACATACCAATCATATGTCGATCATATAAAAAATCGGCACAGAAACAGCCTGGTCGTAGCCGTTGATGCGTGCGTAGGTTACAAAAGCGAAGTAGGGAAAATTAAATGCTCACTGCTTGGAATTAGTGCTGGCGGAGCACTCAACAAACAATTAGAAAGATTTGGAGATGTGGGAATTCTTGGCGTTGTTGCATTGCGACAGTCTGATAATCTTAAAGCACTCATGACAGTTTCAGCTGAAGTGATAGAGAACATGAGCAACATAGCGGCATCTTTTGTATCTAGACTTCTAAGAAGCTGGGATCTAAGAAAAAATATTAACACAGGAAAATTAGAAATAGGTGATGCAAAGTAAACCTCAAGACAAGAAAAAAATGAAGAAAACACATAAACATAAAACATGCAAACTTTAAAAACAATGTTTTCTGAGCTAATCGGATATTGTGATTGTTTTAATAATAATTGGTTTAGTAAAAGCGATAATATAGTTTGTAAACTTCACTTGTAGTTAATATTCACGATGTATGATAGGGATAAACGCCACCGCTTTAGCATTGATAGTCATAACAAATCGTTTCAAATGTAGTAAAAACTCTTTAAAATAACATTTTATGAATTTGCTTAGATTTGACACCATTATATCTTATGGTTAGGGTGTCAAAACCTACAACTAACTGTTCAGGGATGATAATAGCGAATGTCGCCGAAGCGAGACCAAAATGAGACTTTGATTATTTCAGTCAATCCTTACTTTAATACGCT
>JAITQU010000195.1 GCA_031288735.1 Christensenellaceae bacterium | reverse complement strand
TTTCCAAATATAAAACTTCATATATGCGCAAGAGCATATAGAGAATCGCCCTTGTCAACTCGAGCCAAAGAAAGCAACAAAAAAATCTCACACATTCGCGCTCGAGTTCAACACATATTCGGATATTTGACACGATTCATGGGAGGAATAAGTTCTCGCTCACAGAATTAAAAGGTTAAAAAGAGATATTACGATGATAAATTTAGCTGCAATTTGAAGCGTTGTTCGTTCTTAGTAGGATAGCTCTGAAAAGCGGCGGAAATGCCCTTAATAATGTAAAGACATGTGGAAAAAGAGCTTAAAAAGGAGGCAAATTACGATTTTATGTCAATTTTAGGAATAAATATTTTTAACTGGAAAATTTAAAAAGCCTTTTTCTAAATTGTCATGGAAAAACATTGTTTTAAGAGGTTGCCTATTTACCTAGCTCTCGTTTGTCTCTACCTAAAAGTTTGCCAACAAGTAGTAGGTTTTAACTAAGTATAATTTACAATTCGACGCGCCTTCATTCAATCTTTTTATCAATACTTTAAAAATATTTGCACGCTATTTTTCACAAAAAAATTCGATGCTATATATATCTAGGAGAATAATGTTTATCCAATGGTTTCCAGGTCACATGACACACGCTATTCGAATGATGAGTCAAGAGATTCGTCTAGTTGACAGCGTTATATATGTATTAGATGCCAGATCACCACTTTCATGCATAAATGATGTTTTCGACTCGATCATAGGTACTAGACCTTGCTTGTATGTTCTAAACAAGTGTGACTTGGTAGAGTACCGAGATGTATTAAAATGGATTGATTTCTTTAAACGCAATGGAAAAGCATGTCTTCCAGCTAGCAATATGGGCAAACACGATACTCAAAATATCATCTCAAAATTAACAGAAATCAATACCAAAACAATAGAAAAATATAAA
This sequence comes from Christensenellaceae bacterium, assembly GCA_031288735.1. Lineage (GTDB taxonomy): Bacteria > Bacillota > Clostridia > Christensenellales > DTU072 > JAITQU01. The sequence continues at coordinate 2,091 of JAITQU010000195.1, read as the reverse complement.
GCTAGAGGAATATCAAAAACAATAAGGGCAATGGTTATCGGTGTACCCAATACAGGAAAATCAACGATTATTAACTGTCTTACAGGTGGAAAAAAAACTGCAACTGGTAATATCCCTGGAGTTACAAGGGGAAAACAATGGGTTGTTGTCAATAAATACACCGAGCTTATGGATAGTCCAGGTGTACTATATCCTGATTTCAAAAACCAATTTAAGGCAATTAAACTAGCCCTCATTGGCAGTATTAAGGATGACATCATAGACACTGTTGAACTGGCAACCGAAGGAATAAAACTTTTAACGAAAATTGCGCCTTCCATGCTTGAATCGAAATATGCTATTAATAAAACTGAAAACTCTCCAATTAGTATACTTGAACAAATATGCAAACATCGAGGGTGCATATTGCGTGGCGGTGAACTTGATCTTGATCGGGGTGGAGCGGCGTTTATTAACGATTTTCGGAAAGGCTTGATTGGTAAAATTATTCTAGACGAAATTCCTATTAGGTGACGTACCCCCGCCGACTAACGCCTACGGCGTTTTAGTCGGGGTCTTCTTGGGAACTCCCACTTACGTCAGGATGTTTTACCAAGCTATCCCCGTGCAACTCACGGTTCGATGTAATGCGCTATGAGGTGAGTAATCGATGACCTTCGCACCGAATGATTATTACTATCCAAGTCCTCTCGAAAATCAGCCCTACTTTATATCACTGATTCTTTCACAAATTCTCCGAAGTGTCAATACAGGACGGTCGAACAAGGTGTACGATTCATCTCACCGCCTCTAGAGGCGGGAGACTTTTCACACATAAGGTTAAATTATTATCTGAGAAAAAGTATGTCTATGAATTTTAACGACATGTTGAAATATGAACGCAAGTATTTAGAACTAGGATATAAATTAATTTGCGGAATTGATGAGGCTGGCAGGGGGCCACTTGCTGGGCCGCTTTCGGTTTGCGCTTTAGTTCCTGATTTAAATAATCTTTTTTGTGGTGTAAACGATAGTAAACAACTATCAGACAAAACAAGAAGGGAACTTTATCCTTTATTAACCGAAAGTGCGGTCGCTTACAGTGTTAAACTTGTAGACTCTGGCATTATAGACAAAACCAATATTTTAAAGGCTACAAAAGATGCTATGCATGGTTTAGTAGCAGAGCTAAATGCGCATATAGATTTTATTCTTGTCGATGCTATCCCACTGCGTTTTTCACTTCCATCTCTTTCTATAATACATGGAGATGCATTAAGTTACTCGATAGCAGCGGCATCAATAGTAGCAAAGGTTACTCGTGATAATGTGATGATTGAATATGCAAAACGATATCCAGAATATGGTTTTGAGAAAAATATGGGATATGGAACTAAATACCACATCGAAATGATTAAAAAATACGGGCCTACTCCTATCCACAGGAAATCGTTTTTATCAAAAATACTTCCGCCCAGCTCGTTTTTGGATCTTCCTATGACTTAAAAAATTATGTATTGCATTTAACTCTGTTTTCTTGATTATATTATACCCTATTTTAGTAAATTACGTAATTTTGGTAATTGAAACCAGTAGTAATGATATCCGTTTAAAAACGCCGTTAAAAAATGAAGTTTTGCAGAACCACACTCAGCAAATCTTAGAAAGGTGCTAGGATGATTTAGGTTGTCTATCATATTTAGTTATAATTCGTCCTCCTCCTCGTAGTAGTACGAATAATCTATTCCTTTCATAAACATCTCACGGTCATTGATTTTACTTGTCAATGCTGACTGCAACAAGGCCTTGACCGTAGTGATGCCGATGATACTTTCTTTCATAGCCTTTAAGTAATCAAATTTTTTTATTTTACTCCAATCCACACATTTTTTTAGGGTGCGTTTTAGCATCAAATAAAAGTTTCGCAATTTACTGTCCTATAGAAAACGCTTAGATGACTTAGGACGTCCTCTAGTCCTCTTTATTTGTGAAATTTCATTGTTTTTGCTGGGTTTTTTTTCTAGGCTTGATTTAGGCAACAGAGCAGGTTTCGATAGCTCTAACCTTTCAAGTTCATCGAACACCATGCTTAAAGTGTGCACCCAATAGCCA
>JAITQU010000144.1 GCA_031288735.1 Christensenellaceae bacterium | reverse complement strand
ACGGCCAATATCTCAAGATTTGCTGTTGCTTCAAAAACTGAATATGGAGTAATTGCATTTAGATCATATAATGCCATCTGGTCGATGTTTACATCTACGATTTCAAATCTCAATAGATTTTTAGCGTTAAAATACGCACCAGTTCCGCCAGATAATGTGACTTTTGGAGCAATTTTATCAATATAGAAAGTTGCTGACGTTGCATTTCCAGCTAAATCCGTAGCCGTTAAAATGTGCATGCCATCATCAAGGTCCTCAACTCTAAAATTTTCATTAGAAGTATCGGTCTCATCTAATGTTAATTTGCCTTTATTTGCATCCTCGTGAATATAGGAAACGGCATATGCTAAGCTGTAAAATGCACCATCAGAAACAGAAAGTCCACCTCTTTTCAAAGTAAGCACCGGTGCTATTTTATCAACAACAAAAATAACATCTGTTGTGTTTCCTGCCTTATCATATACCTTTAATTCATAGCTGCCTTCGAGATTATCTACTCTAATTACTTGTGAAGTTTCGTTTGTAAATATGCCAGTTTTTAACAGTCCATCTTCTTTAAGTTCGATTTTTTCTATGTTTATCTCAACAATATTTAAACTTATTTGATTTTTTGCGTTAAAATACGCGCCTGTCCCACCTGATAACATTACATTAGGTGCAGTTTTATCAACATAGAAAGTTACTGATGTTGCATTTCCAGCTAAATCGATCGCCGTTAAAGTGTGCGCACCCTCAGTAAATTGCGAGGAAGACCATTCTTTATTACTCGTCTCTAGACCATCTCTAAGTATAGAGCCTTTGTTTGAATCCAAATAAGAATACGAAATTATGCGTCCATTAGAAATATATGTTCCATCAGGAACCGAAGCGTCATCGCGCAACAAAGTAAGCACCGGTGCTATTTTATCAACAACAAAAATAACATCTGTTGTGTTTCCTGCCTTATCATATACCTTTAATTCATAGCTGCCTTCGAGCCAATTCTCAACTAGGAATTCAGTTATAATATTCTTTACAATTCCTTTTTGAATTTCAATATTGTCTGGATTATCGTCAATAACGTTAATGTCAATTATATCGTCACCTTTAATATATACGAGAGGACGCCCGCCTCTCATTGCTGCATTCTCTAAATCTATTGTTACGTTATTTTTTAAAATAAATAGTTCTGGCTTCTTACTATCCTTTGTAAACTCATATCTTGTTTCATTTCCTGCATTATCTGTGGCAATCAGTATATTTTTTCCCTCTGCTATGAGACTACTAGCTTTATCTATATTCACACCACCATTAACTGCGTTTGAATTCACGCTGCTATTTCCCCAAAATAAAGTAAATAACGAGGCATTATCAGATGCAATAACTGAGATGGTAGCTTCTGAAAAATAAAAACCATCATTTCTTTCAACATTATTAGTAGATACTTTAATAGTAGGATTTGTCTTATCTACAATTAGCGTAATTATTGCTGTGTTTTCTGCGTTATCGTAAATAGTAAATTGATAGGATCCCTCGTTCATTTCGCTTGTATCAAACGAGTGCGAGTATGTTGAAGTGCTTATTTGTGTTAAAACAAACGGATCACCATTCATTATAGTTCTGTTGTATTGTTGTTCTTGGACCTTTAGCTCTATATTTTTACCATCTTTTACATAAACACGACCATCCTTTGTCTCACTGTCAACTATAAAGGAAACTGCAGGTGCCAGTGTTCCATAGAAAAATGATTTTATTGTAGAATTACCAGCCCTATCTGTGACTCTTATAGTATGAGAGCCGTATCCGTTATTGCTTGCCCCAGCAAAATTAAAACGAGTTGTACTCTCTAAACCGTCAAGGTACACTGTGTAACCAGCACCATTCTCAGTAACAACAAATTCGACATAAGTATTTGCATTATAAAACTCGTTAAGCTCAAACTCAGGTGGATCTTTATCTATAGTTATAGCTTTTGTTGTTATGTTTCCAGCAAAGTCAATAGCTTTTAACGTCACATCGCCAGTACTTAAATCATCAATTGAAATTTCTCGTCTTGTCTCGATTTGATCATTAAGATATAACTCGTCTAGATTCACGTCCGCAACATAGATCACAACACTAGAACCTAAACCAAATAAATCGCCATTTGTGCTAAGCGATGGATTTGTTTTATCAACAACAAATACTATACTTGCAGTGTTTCCAGCGTAATCTTCAACTACAAATGAATACGAAGCATCCGAAAGTCCAGATGCGTTTTTACTATGACTACTTGAGTATGTAATTGTTTCAGTAGTATCGCCTGTTTTTAAAAATATTGCTTTCCCGTTTGTTTCTTGTATATTTAATTGAATTATTTCGCCGCTTTTGTAATATACTGAAGTATTAGAGCCAGAAAGAAACAATTCAGGATCTATGGAATCTAATGTAATCTTAGTCTCTGCTGACATATTGCCAGCACCATCAAAACAACGTATCTCCCAAACACCCTGATTGCTAATCGAAGCCGTAATGGTTAGTTGTGCATCGTTTAAAACTGTCCACGGGCCACTTTCACCTTTTCTATACTCAATTTTTTCAATCCCTGTTAATGAATCAGTGCCTTCGTAAATAATATCGCTTTTTGAGTAGGTCTTTTTATTATCAGCAACTGTAATTTGATTCTTAATCACAAAGAGTGGCATCGTTAGGTCTATTGTAAAATATTTGGTCGACGCGTTTCCAGCTTCATCAGTAACAACAACCTTAAATTCGCCCTCTTCCCAGAAATAATTATGATTTACGAGACCTACATAGCTGCTTATTCTTGTATCAACGTAGGCCTCAAGTCGAACAATTGAAAAGAAAATATATTTTTCCCCCGAACTCTCAGTATATGTATAGTACGGAGCTCCGAGGGTGGAGTAGATCTCCTCTTGCTCTAATATAGTGCCAGTCACAGCACTACTCCAGTATTCCATAGGTCCTTTAACCCTTGCCATTTCTGTCTGTTTTACGCTTGCATATGCTTCCGATTGCTCATAAAATATTTTTCTTAAGTTGTCACTCGGAATAATTGTGTTAAAGTCCACAATTCGAACATCAAAATAAATAGTCTTATCCTGATAATTTGACCATACAGAAAGAGCATCACCAAAAGAACCGTTTATTTTTCGGAAAAAATCGTATGTAAATTTACTATTATACTGTTCTTCAACACTAAAATATGCTATCTTTGAAAGTTTACTGCTGTCAGTGTATGTATTGTTGTTTTTGTCAGCAATTGTTATCATTGGTGTTGATCTATCAAGACAGACGAAATATACTTCACTCGAATTTCCCGCCTTGTCTACTGACATAAATGAATACCATCCATCCCTTAAACCACC
>JAITQU010000124.1 GCA_031288735.1 Christensenellaceae bacterium | reverse complement strand
ATTTAAAAAGCAGCTGCATAGATAAGGTTTTTGAGAATTATTTACGATTCATTTACCATTTTGTAAAATTGTTTACACCCCCTGTGTCTTTTTCATATGGGGTGTGAACAGTAACAATAATGTTGAATCTTAAAAATGAAGCAGCAATTTTGTATATGGATAGTATTATTGCTCATCTAATTAAGTGCAGTAAGAGAATGAGAATTGACTGTATAGAAAATAATAAACTTTTAAAAAATGATGAAATTTTGATTACCAACAGACTAACAGCTGAATACCTAAACGCTGAAAAAAATGATTTTCGATATTTATTACAAGCACCAGAAAACTATGATGGTGAAACGGATCGTTATAAAGGAACGACAGATATAAGAGTTGTTTCTCGTGATTTCTTTTATGATGCCCGAGACTATTTCGTTATTTAATGCAAGCGCATTGATGGGACAAAAAAACTTGCCTTAAATTACATAAAGGAAGGCGTTTTTCGATTCCTATATCCTTTGACTAAACCTAAATATTCCTCTTTTTTTAAACGCAATTTGATGTTTGGCTATGTGGTTCGTCCAATTTCTATTCCTAATTGTGCTGAGGAAATTATAAAAATACAAAAGGACCTTTTGTGTAACGACTTTTCAGTAATCTTTAATCCTAACGAATGTGAGGTATCTCTGTATTATGTTTTTGAGTGCCGCTATGTTTATGAACAAAGTTCTGATGAAATTAGTTTATCTCATCTTTTTTTTAATTTTACTGATGCTATAAAATAGACTGTATCCTCTAAAATGGAAAGCATCACTACTATTTCCATGTTAAATCTGGACTTTTCATTACACAATGTTAACTTGCAAATTAATTGTCACAAGTTTGAAAATGAAAGTAATACTAAGGTTAGACCGTCAAAATGCAAATTTAGAATATTGTTACCAAGGCCCTTAAATATTTCATTTCGCAGTTTATTTAGTAGAAAGTTTTGTGTGATTGAACAGTATTCTAACTTTGCTTGGTAGTACACTATTTAAAACTGATTTGCCTTTTCACAAATCTGTTTTTTGCACTTTGGAGCTATTCCTAAATGAATATTTTGCTTGAATATATTGTTAAGATACTCTTGCGGATTTAGTTCTGGTGCATATGATGGGAAGTAAAAGATCTGAATATGGTCGAGATGTTCCGATAACCATTCTTTAACAAGTTTTCCATGATGAACTTTCAAATTGTCTAAAAACAGAAATATTTTGTCTTTTTGGCGTTCTTTTTCGAGGCGAGTCATAAATTCAATTAGTTTCTGCTGAGTTGTTGTTTCCTCATAAAGCATGAACTTTAATTGTCAACTAGGAGAAAAAGCACTCATCATATTTACAGTCTAACCTAGTTTCGAACTTCACAACAGGTGGACAGTTTTTAGGTGCATACCCCATTGGACTATAAGCTTGATTGTTAATTCCGCTCTCATCACCAAAATAAATCTCAGCATTTTGTTCATTTGCCATCTTTTTAATGCTTGGATATATCTCTTTTTTGAAAATTTCTGTGTTTTCATGGTTTTGCTTGGTGTCTTGCTTCGCTGGTCTTTGGCAACTCATGCCCCAACTATGCAGATATTCAACCATCGTTGTTTTAGAAGTTTTAATCCGAACCTCTGAAATATTAATTCTCTTACAGCGTTTGGAGTCCATAGCATACATTCGAACTTATATTGATCTGGACATTTATCAGTAATAAGTCGCTTAATCACGCGTTCTTGTTCTGGTGATAAAATTTTCTTTTCTCCAATTTTTCTACCACGCAGTTTTGGTTTCGAAATCTTGCCAGTTTCTTTATATTCTTTTACTAGAGTCTGAACTCGACGTAGAGACAAACCTGTGCTCGCCGCTATTTCTTTTTTTTAGCAAGTTTTATCAGTTTTATAATTATCGTTCTAACTAGAGCTCTGATCGTAGTTCGTGTCGACCATCGAATTTATCATCATATCCTTCTAAATTTCAATAATTGACTCTTCCTTAATTTCATACTGCTTTTCCGTTTTTTAGCCTCTTTTCTTTGTTATTAGCATTGTATATTTTGAGGCATCTACAGCAAAAAACGAAACGTTTAGGAGTATTTTAGTTACTGTTCACACACCAACTGAAATAATTGTTAATGTTGATAAATTCAAGACGCATTTCTTAAATTGCTATTTAAAAGAGCTTTTTCTACATTTGAATCGCTTATTGCTGTGTCTTTTCCCGCTAAAGTGCTACCTTTTTTCAAATATCATGCAAATGATGGACAGAGACCATGTTTTTCCATATAGGGTGTGAACAGTAACGTATTTTAGTATTTAATTAGTTGAGTAATTGTAAATTTGAAGCATTCAAATGCATATAGTTTTGAGTAGTTAGAAGTGATACCTCTACTGTCTCATAGGATTTTACAGCAATTACATTCCCAATAAACGAATTATTGTTTATTGAATAGTTAGTGTTTACTGACCTTACTTTGCACATCACATACAATGCAGGGCCTTTGTTATAAGTAAACTGGCTATCAATTATAACAATCTGCTCGCTTTCTCTATCATTTCCAGTAACTATGGGAGCATTTCCATAAACAACAATACCGTTTATATTATTTGTTATTATTGCATTATTTACAACTATTGAACCACCATAGAGTACGACCGCTGAATTATGTCCTTCTATAGTAGTACCTTCGTTTATATACAAAATTCCGCTATATTCTGATTCAGACATTATTGCAGTAGAACCTAATATAAATTGCTGATAAAGGGTAGTATTGCGGTAGAAATAGGACCTGCTTATCGTCACATCGGATGCGTTATTTCCTATTTTAACTCCTACACCAGGAGCTCCAGCAGAAATTGAACGAGCCTCTATTTTAATGATATCTAGTGATACTGCACCACTATGCACTGTAATACTTCTGAAAACTACTGCAATATTAGCACCAGAAATTGAATCCGTATTAATATCATATGCTCCGATTAATTTAACTGATGCGTTAATGTATTCATCTTGATTGTTACGGATTACACGGTTAATATCAATATCACCATAATATCCAGGTGTGAGATAATATCTATATGTAACACCTGATTTGAGAGTTGCTAGTAGATTTACCAATTCATCACGACCGTTAACAAGAACAGCCTCATTTGCTATGATTGAATAAATAGCATTGGCAACACCAAATATATAGTAATTCGTCATCGAATTATCTATATCATATGTTGCAGTGAGTATGTATTTGTTAACAATATGCTTGTCAGAAATACCACCTTCGACAAAAACCTTTATGTAATTCAATAGTTGCACTCTATCACGCTCTATAATATCGGCTAATACAAATGTTTCATTTGTACTAACGTCTCTAAAACTTAAAGCTAAGGTTAGGTCCGTTATCGGTGTTAGATACTCGCTCTCTAGTGACTGAAGAACTATTTCTATTTCTCGTCTTACAATCGTTATAATCAAATACCCACCATCATCTAATCCAAATTGTGCTGATGAATAATTTGTTTGTCCATCAATATTCAATGTATAATAGTAACTCCCTGTATCGAGTATGCTTGGCAGTGGGTTTCCCGATAAATCATAGAATCTAAAGGTTAATACAAAATCGGAAATGTTATCTTCATTTATTCCAGCAATCGGTAGTGTCGAATATGGTTTACCAGAATAAGTTACTACAGTAGTTGGTATATATGTTATGTTATGTCGATCTATTACTATATCAGCTCTTAGTATAAAGCCTTGTGTTACAACGTAATTATATCCGTCACCCTGAGGGATTTCTACAACAAGATAATAATTGTCGGCATTTATTGGTATTGTACTAGCGGTTTCGCCTGATCTATAATAACGTACATAATATAAAAATGTTGCATCTGTGGTAGGTAGTCCAGATATCAAAACATTATTATGCGCCTTTCCATCATATGTCACATGTAACACACCATCAGTTCCAACCCATTCAGTGCCATCAAGTGAAAATCTGACAAGAGTTAGGTCAACGCTTCGTTGCGCTATTGTGAATTCGACTGGTGAGGTTGTTGAGGTGATGTCGTAGTTGTAATCATTAACACGGACTCTGATATAATAAGTTCCAACATTGACAGGCTGAGTTATAGTCCAAACCGTTTCCCCTTGAGATAAATATTCAAAGGTGTATTCTATGTTAGAACTCATAGCACCATCTTCGCGTCTAAACAATCCAACTGTTAAATACGGTGATAACGGATTATTTAACGGAATTTCAACGCCAGTATATATACGATATGTCCACGAAGAATCAATTATGAATTGATTATCATTTACTTGTGCCTTGTCTATTACAACTGTGAAGTTTACAGCAATATCGTTTCCATATGTTGTTTTATAATACCCTATTACAGCATATATTCCTGCACGATAAATATTAACAGAGCTTAAATCCCAAATTAACTCTAGTGACTGAATTCCTTGTGATATTGCTGGTATTTTTGGCATTTCAGATGCCAAAATATATTGCCCTAGTGGGAAATGCTTTATGTCAGCTCCATCAGGGAATCTATATTCAGATGAACCAGTTATTACCGTGCTATCATAGGTATTGAGCTCAACACTAAATGATATATACAATCTGTCTGTTAATCCATCAGTTCCTCTTAGCATTGTGCTAGCATCGGCACCGAGAAAACCATAATAACAATTAAATATCGCAGTTTTCTTATCAGCTTTAACATCAAAATCAATCTCAAAAACTGTCAAATAGCGATTTGAGTCGTTGATAAATATGATAGAGGGCAATACTATAGTTTCTCGTCCTGCATAATATGAGCCATCGCTACTTACCGCTACTACAATGTTGTCATAGACAAACCCACCAGCTCTGTATTGTTCGTTTCCAGGACGCAGTGAATAAACAACAGGGTCAATAATCTCAACATTGAATCTAATATTATTCATGTTAATAGAACCTAGTGTTGCGACAACACCAGTATATTGACCAATAGCACTCGTGTCTAAAATACTGTCAATTCCCGCATCCCAGAATAATGGTACCCATGCATACTCCATGTTGCCTCTGTATTCAAAATTATAATACAGGTGCTGTGGAAGTTGCTCGGATGCGGGTATTCCTTTTAATATATAAATAGTTCCACCAACAATTGGTTGTGTTGTTTCTGTTCCAGAGTCGGTTAGAACAGTTGTGTCAATATTTCTAGATTTAATTGGGAATTGCACCGATAGCATTGAACCATAGATCTGCATTTCTGCCATGATTTGCATACCTCTTTCACCAATCAATCCTGAAATAACATCAGTTTGTGCGAGATACTCTTCATTATAAACCCATTTAACATTTGTAAACGTTCTTGAGATTCTACCGCCACCCGCATCATTGAAAGTCAATTCCACTGTTTGTGGGAAATTAATTGAATATGGATCTATTGCCACAGTCGATGAATGGTATTCTATACCAAATAAGGGATCTGTTACAACAGTTGATATCGAAGTCGAGATAATGTGTCGATCGGTAACTGTGATCCGAAGTGCAAAGAACTCATCGAGACCAGCTATGCCCGCAGTGTTCCCGTTTTCACTAAAGTTAGGCTTAAATGCTAAGTCACTTGAATCTCCAGACTTAGTCAGTGTAAACAAGCTATCTGGTGACGTTTCTAAATACAACTTGATGTACGCCCCAATACCAGTGCCACTTAAAGGTATGCGAGGGTACTTCCATTTTACATTATTTACTGCAAACACAATACCCATGTCTACTGATGCAGCTCTTCTGGGATCACCTTCAGGATATGTATTCTCAAATGTGAACCGCAAAGTAGATGGCAAAATATATAGACCAGTTGTAGCATCGTATGCATAACTAATAGGATCAATTACAAAATTGTATGTCTCTACACCCGAACTAGTTCGTGAATATAGTGTTGTATATGTTCTATTCTGTCCTACAATATTTTCTCTTGCTATATTAGTTGGTCTTCTGTCTAAATAATAAACATTAACACTAAATATAGCGTAATATTCTGCAGGATACTCTGTGGCAGGAATTACACCTGTGCACACTAATCCAGATACGGTCTTGATTCCACCACCCATTGGCATGTCATATATTGATGAATCAAAGCGTATATTTACCTCGCCGAGTTCTTCAGGTGTAGGATTTTTTTCTTCATCTCTTACGCGGATTCCTTTAACCTTTACTCTTGTAGGAACTATAGGATTTAGCGGATCTAAGACAAGTATTGCACTATATTTGTCTCCATAACCAAACCCAAAGTCAATATCTGTGTAACTTACTTGCGTAAATGAATACGTATATCTGGTTGCATCTAAAATTATGTTATTATCTGCTGTTTTATAGTAGTTATAAAACTTGACTTCTCTAATTTTTGAATTGTCTAGATCAGAGCTGTCAACTAAATTCCAATACACCATTGCTGTACTAGTAATGTCATCATCTAGAGTATGCGCATCATTAGGAATAAAGGTTAAAAGGCGATAGCTAGAGTTAGAGCCAGAACCCACCCTAAACGCCACTCTAAATTCGCGTAATTCAGCACCATGGTCACTATAAAAATCAATTCTGTTGATAATATTTGATGTAGGATTTGCTATGTTTACGTTATCAGCGACAGTCAAATATTTTAGAGAATCAACTATTCCTATGTAAATCCATTCAGTGGAGTATACTCGGATACTAACAACCGCACCATCTGCATTTCCAAAGATATTACCTGTAATATTTAGATCGAATCCCTTATAGGTAAACTTATCATTTGTAAGAATATCGCTATCTGCAAATTTCCATACTATTTCTGTTGAAATAGGAGTAAATAAATCATAATAGGCAGTATATTTATCGTCATCTTCGTTTGCTTCTGTTAGTAATGCGTTTGCATCTGGAAGGTTGTCTATAGTGAAATTAAATGGGTCATAATAACCTACAGAAGACGCATTTAAGTTCGAATAATTAAAAGCATATCGTCTATCTAGTATTATTACACTTATTTCATATTCTTGTGTTTCTGCATCTACTCCATCATAGGCACTCAGATCAAATTTGTATGTATATTCAATCATATAACTATTTGGATTTGCCCAGTATGTAGCAGGATCAAACTCGCCATCATTGAATGGCGATGATGTTTCTTGTATTTCACCATTTATTGTAAGATTTTCAATAGAAGAGCCATTTTTAAAGATCGCTCTAACCATTTGTGGTAGTTTGAATGTGTTTTTATTGTAGGGATCAATATAATAGTTATCAGTTATGTAAGAGGTCTTAGGTGTGAGATTATTGCTTTGATCAAAGCCAAAATTCTCGATCTCTACATAATCAAGTACACTTTCAGAAATTGTAACGTAGAGATAAATATTCAATCCATCTTGTAAACGTGCATTTAGTTCAAGTTTTGAATTCTTGTCACCATATTCAAGAGTATTTAATAGGTGTCCTCTATAATCAAATGGGATGCTCGATATTGATGTCCAAGTGTCAAATATCGTTTTGATGCTATATGTTATTTCATCAGCATTAAATACATGACTTACTGTGGTTCCAGCAGAACTAGCAAATGTGATTGTTGTTGATTTTTGTAGATCATACGCTCCAGCAAAGAATCCTGCATATAAACTCAAATTCAATTCATTTTCCGAATTAAATTTAACATCAGTTCTTGAAATCTGAGGTGAGGAAAGTTTATCAATTCTTATGTACAGTTGGATGTCTTGTTGAGCACCATTGTACATAATAATCCGCATTGTTGCAATTAACTCTCTATCGGAAGGGAGCATGTTTCTTAGTCTATACATGATTTGCTCAATATTAAACTCACCGTCAATTGAATAAGCCGCTACAGGTGTCCAGTTTCCAACGAATGTTATTTGATCATCAGCTGTGGCATAGTTAAATCCAGTATTTAAGGTCTGCGCTATCGGTACAATATTAGTCGGTATTTTTTTAGGATCAAACTCACCAAGTGCGTAAATGTTAGTTACATGCATAACTCCACTGGTAATGCTATATTGTGTATTTTCCAAAGCCGCCGTAGCGTTATAATTAACACGTCCTATGTTTTTAGAAAGGAATACAATTACAAGAATTAACCGTTCATTTTGTGGTTCAAGCATCGTTGCAACAGAAAAGGATCGACCTATGAATTTAGTTGTTATATCATCGCCACCTACGAAAAAGTTTTCTGAGGTTATATATTGTCTACCAGATGCATCAGTATTTATAATTCCATCTATACCATACTCCCATAGAACATCATTATATACAACACTGCCACTCTTGCCATACGTGACGGTTATAGAGTTAGGTAAATAATAATAATCATCAGTATTTGGGTAAATAAGTTGTCCGTTTTCTTGGAATGTTTCAACCGATTCAGTCATTTGACTAGATGACAGCATGTCCTTTTCTGTTGTTACAATAACCTTTATTGCGGTATTTGTACTGCCTAGACCAAGTTGCGCAATATCAAATTCGAAAGAGTAACTATTAGGATTCGCACTCAAATATCCAAACGTATCGAAATCTATATTTTCAATATCAGCATATTTGTACACAGCATCAACATACAAATAAGATCCATCAGTGAATGACGCTATCATGCCTGTAAATAATTCTCTTACAAGATTTCGTAAAATATTGTTGTCTTTTTCTCCACTTTCGTTTTTCTGATATCTCCCGCCAGCTACATTGATCAATGCATATGGTCTAGTAATATTAATGCTTATACTGCCACTACCATTAGAAACTGCATATTCTAGTGATAATATACCTGAATCTATAAGCTCATCGCTACCATTAAAGGCAAGCGCATCAACGTTGCGAGCATTTATTTCTAATAGTTTGCTAACCCGTTGTTGAAGGGGTGTGCCGTAATAGATCCAGCCAGTAAGCGTAATCGTAGCAATTGTATGTCCTCTAAGAATAGCAATAGCATCCGTAACATTGTCCCAAATGACTGGGATCGTGTTCTCTGAACGACCAGCACCGAGTCTTTGATATTGCACTCCGATTAATAAATTGCTATCTGACAGTCTCTCTAGGATACGTCTGCTTTCCTCGCTGTATGTATCTATTAGGTCAGTTGCCTCATCATTGTCTCTAATTCCATAAATAATAAGTGGCAGAACTTCCATGTCAAAAATATAAACTCTCAGTCTTATAGTCTGTGATAATCTGCCCTTTTCCCAAGACCCTGGGACCTCTGATGTAAGTATATATATTGCTTCCTCATAACTAAATGTAGAATTGGTTACCATATCACCGTTCAAAGTCCAAGGCTTTGCAACAAACTCGCCAGGATTGCTAGAAAGTGTATAATTCTCATCAACCAATATTTCATTCCCGTCAGCATCTCTTACTTTATATGTAATCGTGAAGCCATTAGGCAGAGCGTTAGCATTATAGGGATCTATTTGGATTTCATACAATTCATCTGCAGTATTATAATAGAGCAAAGAACCATCCTCATTATAAATACGTAGTGCTTCATATTTTCCATTAGTATTGTGAATTATTAACGTTATAGTTTGTTTCTTTTCATTTACGCTACCTATAATACCTTCTAATTTAACAAATGTATCATCAGCAAGCATGTTTTGGATTTCTAGATTTCTTTCACCGCCTAGCATAGGATGATTAATCCATGTAACAGCATAACTCTTCCTAATTGTGCCTCCAGCAAATTGCATATCTAAATTAATCATTTCTGGTAGACGATTTCTGTCTGAACTTTCGAGCGGATTAGCTATAATATATGAACCATTAGCATCAGTATCTGATCCAATGACACCATAGCCAACCGCAGAAGGTCGAACCATACCTGTCAAACTTTGAGTTAAGTCTATTATCCCATTTGCGTTTTTATTTAATGTAGTATATGCTAAAATTGAATCTGCTACTACATCAACTCGTCTAGATGGAGCTCTCACTCGCATAGTAATAGTTTGATTGCCAATTAGTGCATCGTTAAAAATTGTTGTATTTATATTTGTAGATCGAGTTAAAGTATTCGTGGCACCATCTAGAGAAATGATATTAGGATCTGCCTGATCATACACCCAATCGAGAGAAAAATTATTTACATTATAGTACCCATCACAATCAAGATCTTTTTTTGTATCATCGTAGTCCTCAGGGGGGTTACCGATTATTCTGTATCGCCTAGAAGTTGATGCATTCTGAGCTTTGAAATATACTCGTATTTGAATGCTAGAGGTAGTTTGCGTTGGCATTATATATGAATCAATATCAATCGAATCGATTGTATATTCGCCTGCTTGCTCAAACTGCAAATTAGGTCCATCAATGTGGATAATCTGGATATAATCAATTTCCTTAGCTGTGATTATGACTTCAAGTGCAACCTTTATAGCGTTATAGTAATCATAGACAAAAAATCTTCCGCCATGGAATGAAATAGAAGCTTCTTCTGCTTGTGATAACTGCCAGTTGAATGTGTGCTCTTCAAAAACTGTTGACGTTGAACCTTTTTTGTTTGATCCAAACCTTAAATTAACTATATTTTTTATAGCAAGAGGATTATAATTACCATCAAGCATCTTTTTTACTGCATAGTCATAGGGATCTATAGTAATCGTTTCTACAATAGGCACATCGTTTACAAATGTTTCTACTTTGAAGTCGCGATTAAGAATTTCAATAGGAATATTAAAGTGTGCCTCGGCTATGCTTCCTTGTCCTATGATAATAGAGTAGTAAATTGGTTCTACTCCTGTAATGCGCTCCTTAATCATTTTAACAGAATACGGAAAATTCTCAATTACGAATGCTTTTTCGCCTGTCTGTACACCTTCAGGATTATCATAGTAGACTCTAATAGTTTCAGGTATTGGGTTTTCAACACTAGGGTCAAATTCTAAATTGTCAACAGCAATAGCGGTTATACGTTTCGTGCCATTATTGTGGTCAGATATAAGCATTATGTAAGAAATGTTTTGACCAAAAAGCTGTGCAGTAGGACTGTACCAATATGTCCCATCTATAATGTTAGCTGATTCACCATCAAATGTAAGTAGAAATTGATGTTTTTCATTGCCATCAAAGGAAACTAAGGCGTACTCGTGCCATTTTGCCTCATACATTGTAGGGAATACAACATCATCTAGTGGATCAACCTTTGGTAAGACATATACGCTTTCATCTAAAGCGTATAACTTATCAGTATCCTCAGGTAGTAAGAATGAAATTCTTGTGCGCACTGTAGCATTAAGATTAGCAACACCTATCATGTCATATATAGGATCATATAGTATGCCACCAACATTGTATGGTGCTAGACGGACAGAAATCCATTCAGAATTGAATTCTACAACGGCATCCCTGTTTAATATGGTATAGATAGCATTAAAATTATCTCCAGTAAAGACATTGCCACTACCGCGAAACTCCTTAAAAGACTCAAACAAAGCACTTCTCAGTGCCTTATATTTAACTGCGCGTGGCAACTCCGCCCTACCAAAATATACATCCTTTAACTCAATTAAAAAGTAATCAGGATCAGTCTTTGATGTGTAAATTCTAATAAATGGAATCTCGTTAGGATCGATGTCATCCACGGTAAATTGTAGAGCCCCACCTACATACCCAGACCTTAAAACTGGGTTAAGCCATATTGAAGCAGAAATATTATATATTTCATTCTCTTGCCAAATATCAGCAGAAATATACAATTTGTCGGTTATGCCGAATGTGAATGGTGAGTTAACACCACTATTATCACCAATGATAAGACCCATCAGCTGTGAGAGATCTGTGCTAACTCCTCCTTGCATCGATAGAAGACCCTCTGTGTGAACTCGCAGTGTTTCAGCCTCTACTATTGGAGTATATTGACTTACCTCAAAATCCTCGGGAAGATTGACAACGAACGAGGTTTGAGTTATTTTCTGATTATATACGCTTAAAACAAAATATCTTGAGTCACCATTGTATAATGAAATGCGAATTTCACCTGATATATAATCGTAGCCTATAAGGATCTTTAGATCATCAAATATTCCTGTTTCTATTATTGCATCTACTGTGTCATCTGAAAGTCCTAATCTGGTAGCGATATAACTAAGCATTTTAGACGAATAACTCCCAAGCATTGTTGAGAGAAATTCGTTATCGATCGTTAGCTCATAATACGAGCCATCACTACGTGATTTCATAAGTAAAATGTCTAGTCGTGAGGTTATTTCATTCACCCCACCTACTAAATTGAGTATATCTGCAAGAGAAAGATCGTATGATAATGCATCTAAAATAACTGTTAAATAGTATCCCATTTCCTTAGAGACATTGAGCCCACTAATACAAGCTTTTGGAAAACCCAATTCCGTTAAAGCAATGCCACCACCAATGTAATTCTCCATTAAGCCACTAAGGCTTACGTATAGATTTTGATCACCCTCATAGTTATAGAACAAGGATAATATCTCTTTGTTATAGATCTCATCATTCTCTATTACATTTGCAGTTTTTTCACGCACATCAAGTACAAATTGGTTTACTGCATTGTCAGCAAATGACAATTTTGCTTTGAAATCAGCATCAAATTCTTGCCCTATAAGATCAATATATAGCGTTCCTTTATAATGCATCTCACCACTACGTGTACGCCAATATGAGTTTGGTTGATCCTCAGCATCACCAAAAAGCAACGCATTTTTTCCTGGATCATCGGTTTCACTTAGCACAATATTTCCATATTGATATTCTATAGAATATTTTGCATTTAGGTAAAAAGAATTAATATTATCCGTCTGCATTCCATCAAACACGAGATTGATATCAGACACAGCGCCGTCACGCATTGCAATTTCGATGGCTTTAGCATTAATGATTCCAACGCCAATATTACTAAGATCGCTTATTTTAAATCCTAATAAAACTTGGGAAAGAACATCGATCTTGGTGCCAATATACTCTCCAATAAACGTGCCAAGAAAGGTATTAACGGCTTCCTTGAAATTGTCTAGAGAAACATCGGATATTCGAATGTTTTGACCATTTGCGCCGCTAGCATAGGATGAGAGACTAGATGGTTCTGCGCTTAATAAAATTGTTCGGATGTAATTTGCAAAGGAATCCATTCCCATATCGTCTTCTTCCTTGATAAATTCATCATCTGAGGAAAACATGTCAGGATCACTAAAATAATAACTACCTAAATCGAAAATTTGAATTGCTGAGTAAAAAACAGGGAAAGTACCACCATAGTTATACTCTGGTATATAATTTCTTACCCCATTTAGCTCATAGTAGAGATTGCCATCGACATAATAAAAAAATGTGCTGTTTTTAGCGTTTTGGTTATCAAACACCTTTAATAAAATTTCGCTGTCTTCTGAACGTTGAGTATCATAATTTGCTTCATATGTAATTGTTGTATTAATTTGATTGACTCTAATTTCATATTGTGAAAAAACATGTTGTCTAGTTGCACTTGCAATATTACTGCGAGTTTTTGAAAGCCCTTCTCTTATTGTAGTATTAAGCTCGCTTGCATCTGTAGTGCGTGTGTCACTTTCTGATTCAGGCAAATATTTACCAGTAACACCAGTATCCGAATCACTGCATGCAAAAAGGGCAACTGTAAGCGTTAACATCAAAAGAATCAACAGTATTGCTTTTATTGAGTTTTTGACATATCCTCTATCTGCAGAGGATGATGCTCTTTTTTCTATGCCCATTGTGCCTCCAAAAGGTTCAATGCTTATCAATATTGTTGATCAAGCTTTTTATCTTATTTACTATTTATATACTCGCCGTGACCTCTACCATATAATAGTAACTGCAATTTGCAAAAGGTATATCACTTGTGTGATTACTTGTTATTGAGCACTTCATTACATATATGAATATGGCAGTGTTTATTGCACTAGGATTTGACAAGTCACCATCGGATGTTACTGGTGCTGAAGTATCCCATCCAATATTTGATAACATTAATTTATAATCACTGCCTAAACTTACTTCTAGTAGATTAGTAACCCCAAAATTCAACATTGTAATCGTATTTGTAGTATAACTGTTGCGATATGGATTCACAACACCACTGTAAGTATTATTAGCATATAAGGTTCGTACATAAAACTCGGTTACATCAGCAGACTTTATCACACCAGCTGATGATGCCGCTACACGGATCGGTGTCTTTGGGGTCATATCAAGGAAGAGTATTATAACATCAAAGTCAGAGCTTATGTTTTTTTCATTTAGCTCTCCATCGTTTACTGTTAACGTTATTGCAACTCTAACGCGACGCAACCCTCCTTTCAAATACTGATCTAAAACAATTCCACGATTAGCACCTGTTAATTCAACAGGCCATACAACTTCAACTATGCCTAATAATAGGTTGAACGTTTCACCCTTATTACCATACGCCCTCGCTTTGGTTCCTAATACTGGTGCTAGCGGATTAACTACATACATTACCTCATCTCGGCCACCTAATCCTGCGTAAACCCCTTCACTATACTCAAATTCTAATGAGGATATTACAGGCATGTCGTATTGATAGCGAATCGTACCCTGTATCGAAAGTTTATTTATAAGTACATCACCTACCAAATTCCCTAGAGATGCAAATGCGGTGACCTCCGAACTAGGGACTTGAGCTAACAGCGCCATGGCACCTTTATCCCATATAACTCTATAACTGCTATTTATATCGCTCCTTTCTTCTGGATAAAAAACAACTGATTTTGTTTCATTAACCGCAGCACCGCCTCTACCATATGCCAAAGGATTACTCTTGTATAGCACGAGTTGATAACTCAACGAGATAGAGCTATCGTCTAGTAGTGAAAATGTAAACACCTTTACCGTATCCATTATCTGGTATTCGTTATCTTTAGGGTCCACTTTGTCAGCTCCAATTTGTTTTCTTATGTCAACAAATCGCCACGTACTAACAAACACTCTTATTTTCACTGGTTGTCCATATGCTGGGTCTGCTATATAACCAGTTACAAGTAATCCATTTCCAGCTTGTCCAGATGCAGTGATTCTACTATCGTCAAAATCCCAAACAATATTAAAACTTAAAAGTTGACTTAGATCCCTTGAACCGCTTGGTAGCGATATTTTTTGAGGTAAATCCTTAGCACTCTCAGCAAAGATATCATCAAAGTGGTAATAGCTTACAGGGTTAGTTGCATTACTTGAAATTTCCTCCCTCATTTCACTGGTGTGTCGTTGTCCTGATACATCAACATAGGATGAATCTATCGACCATACATCTGCCACCATGTCGGAAACACCTATGTTAAGTGTAAGTGTTTGGGATGCAAGACCTGTAGAACTCAAGGAACTTGTAAATATAAATTTATCAAGGCCGTAAGGAGCTAATACCCTACGGTATGTATCATACCTTAAATCGTAGGCAGGAGAGCCAGCCAATAGAGTCCAGCCAGGAACTGTATAATTATATGGATCGCCACCGTTATCGCTAGAAAAATGAACTTCGACATTTACTGGTAGTTCGCGAGTACCATATGGATTCATTTCATATTTGTAGGTATCATCGACTTGTTTGCCGTTTATCGTTATGTGATCTACTGTTTTATTATAGAATTGATAAACAATTGATAATGGCTGACCGTCAATAAGCGTTGTGTTAACCTCTACACGATTGCTATTATAAAAAGAGAATGTATGTCCCGTGTAAGTATATGGTATAGAGGTAATGTTCAAACCAGCACTAGAATAAACAAGCGGTAATTCATAGAGGTAACTCTTGCCACTATCAAAGGTAAGTTTGATTGCGTTTGGCAATGTTAGAATTCCAGCATAGTCACTCTTCTCATACGCATCAAATCTGACAAATTCGGATTCTCCTGCAACATCCTCTGACTTATATCCTCTATTGCCTGCGGCTATGTATTCAATTTGAGTTATAACTGATGGTAGGATTTCAACATACAATTTTATCTCATTTCCTAAGACCATAGCCGTAGCAAAAACAACATGCTGTGATCTAGGAATATTCCATCGGTATGGTCTCACATCTAATGAGTCTAAATTTAGCATAATAGTCCATGCTGGAACGTGAACTACTATATTGTCTTGCGACAATATTTCAGATGGTAGAGAATCACTAGTAAGATTCATGATGTCAGGATATACCAAATATATGGTATCTATTATGACGATACCGCCAATGAAGGCACCATCCTCGTATGGTGTAATTGTATATAGTTCGTGCTCGGCACCATATTTTGTTATTGTCAATCCCACAATCGCTATAGTGCGGTATATTCGACTACCATCCTTTAGCATGCTTGTTATAGTAGCAGATCCCCCTGCAGTAAGAGTATCCCAATCAAGCTCAGTTAATTCATCTCCAATTTCAATGGGAATAGCTGGATTGCCAAGTGAATGAACATACCACACCTTTGGTGTTTCAACCTTTACCATATCACCATAGAAAGCAACCTCTATTTCCAATTCATTTAAGAAAACATAAGGCTTATCATATCCGTATTGTGGTAATCCTGTGCGAGGATCATAGGGACTCACGCTGACAGTAGCCCATTCTCCATCACTACTTACAATATCAAAGCCTTTCATGTTTTTGATAGTTACTTGACAATCATATGCACCTATACCTTGACCTAAGTGAATAATGAAGCTAAATCCTGCAGAAGACATTGCTAACTTTGTGTCAAAAGTTCTTGTTATATCGTAATTTTCAATACTCCCATAGAAACCATACTTGTTTAAAGCATCTGTTACATCTAAAGTAATAGCAGGAAAGCTTCCAGTAAAGCCTGGGAAAGGCGTACCTATCCTGCCAGCGTTTAGTGTTAGTCTAATATGAGATAACAGTCCAACAAAATAATCAAATGGATTTTGATCCGCCATTGTGCTTTTACTAAAATCAATCCCATCTATTACAAGAGTAGAAGAATAAGACCAGCTAGGATCGCTGTGATCGCGTGTGCCCCAACCTAAATCAGTAAAGGTAACACTTCCACCATGATTGGTATCACTATATTCTGTCAAAACCAAGTTATCTACTGCGCTATCACCTGTGAGGAGAGCTCGACCGATAATAATAAATGTCATAGGTACATATTTGTATGTACTAGCATTATTAAAGTTTAACTCTATATCATCCCCGATTGTGGCTTTGATATTTCTAGGTGTAGTTCCTGGTCCGATCAGACCGTATGACCAAAATCCGTATTCGGAAGCTACGGCACTCCAGCTTAAATTATAGCTACGTGGCTCGCCAACGTCAAAATACAATTTAACACTAATCGGAAGATCAAAACGAGAAAATGTATCGACCTCATGCTGGTATCCTAAATCCATGTACTCTGGGAGCACTTCATTACTACCAATAACAACGTTGTTTTCAGAATTTAAGAATTGATATGCCTGAATAACACCAGATAACTTGACTATTACAATAGTAAGTTCAATGCCAGCACTTCCTTCGTCCCCTATTCGAGTTGTCACAGTGAAATATTTCCTGTTATCGTGTGTAACATTCTTAACCTTATAATAACCATCAACAACTTCAATACAATCACCAGCCCATTCAACATCATCGTATGTTTTTTCTGTGTAACCATCATTATTGTCAAAATACACTTTTATTGAAGATGGTAGCTTTTTATCTTTTTTATCATATGGATCTACAAAAAATAAACCGTTTTCATTTTCGATACCACTGATTGACACGTTGTGAACAAGCGGAATGTCAAAATAAGTACTTGAATAATCAAGCATTTTAACTGTTTTGTCAGGCACCTCTACAGTAATTGTCAAAAGTGGTGTCGCAAACCAGTCATCGGGAAACCATTGAGGATACCATTCACCGTCAACATCTGGGCTACCATCCATTCGATCAGGAGCTACATAACTCTTAAAGTTAATATATGCTGTAGTTATATTTTTGGTAGATTCCTTGAAAGGTTGGTTTTTATTTCCAGCGGTAAACACATTGTTTGCCACAGGATTTGACCAATTAATTATTGCATCGGCAATAACATAATTACTTATTTCATCACTCTTAGGTGTCACAAACTTAATGCTCTTTCCACGGATAGTAAATTCTGGAGAAAGTGAAATCCCTGCCGCAACAAAGGCTGAACTTCTTTGAGGATCATCTAAGGCATCAAAATTAATAGTGAATACGCCGCCTTTTCCATCTATAAAATAAAGTGTCGGATTAGTTGGTATCTTATATGTACTAGTATCCAATGCATCAACAGTATATGTGTTATTTTTTGTTTCGCCAGCAAATTCAAGATGATCAAAAATGCGTGGTAAAATTCTGATCTCAAGTGCAATTAGTTGCCCATTAAATGTAGTTACAACAAATGTTGACATTTCCTCATCAGCATGATTGCTGATATTTTGTTCATTAAAAGAAGAATCTTTATCATAATACTCAAACGACCAAGTAAATGATTGTCTCAAATCAACCGTATCGTTTTCATTGCCATATATATCCGTAAATTTAAGATTGACAATGTATTTTCTAAAATACCAAGCTATAAAATTATCACCAAGGTCGACATCGTAACCATCAAGATGATGTTGAAACACGTTATTTTTATAATCAGCCTCAGCTAAAATGTAAACATAGGGATCAATTTCGATATAATCTATAACAGGGGCTTTAACAGGTCTACTCATATCGGAAGTATCACTGTCTGGATAATAAACGTTGACATTTATATACTTATTAGTATCAACTGTTCTATTAGTAACTAGCATTGTTATCAGCTCTTTATAAGTAGCCATCATGCCAGGTCCAATAACAATCTCGACATAGAATAATCCACCTTCTAGTGTCATTGTCTCCCAGCTTGGTGTCTCGTAATTTATGTTTCTAAAATATTCCTTTTGATTCCAATTGATTTGAGCCCAATTACTTGCGTCATTATCTAGTATATGCCAATTTATACTCGATAGGACTACTGCTGAAATACCAAGTGCTGTTGCACTTTCAAGATCAGTACTATCTTTCACATAGAATCTTTTCTCATCAAAGCCATAGATTAAATCAAATGATATTACGAGACCATCTTTTATTGCAGTTATACAGTAATATCCTAGCACAAGGTCATAGACAGCAATAAACGTTTTGTTGAAGCTAGTGATTTCAGTATTAAGTGGAATGATTTTGGGCTGAACTATTATTGGCACCTCTGGATCATCAGGGTTATCTATCGATCTTGGAGGAATAATACCCAAAGTAACAAGTCGGCTAACAACACTATCATCATATGCAATATATCGCTCTCTGATTGAATCATATATTAATAATACTGCAGGACTTGTGAGCTGTGTAGTAACTATGTAGTACCCAAGCCAGTCTGGATTTAAAATGTAGGTGTATTCATTTTGTGCTCTGTCAGTAAATACTCTTGGAAAAATAGAATACTCGCTTTCTTGGTATATAGCATTAGGATCAATAGCATCCAGCTCGTCTTGAGTGGCATTAGGTGGCATAAGTCTACTCAAAATTGATTTAGCATCAGAAAAAACCGCCGGATACATTGCCGCACCGTATTCCGCTAAACGCTTAATCGCCACATCATAGTGCGCATTTTCGCCTAAATCTATTATGTATGCCTTTTTGATTGGGTCAAAGAATATTTTATATCCTGTGCTATAGTCATTCAGCACATAATATCCGATCTCACGATCGAAATATGCATAGAAATCATGTGTTACTGTTCTATAATTAGATCGTAGTCCTTCACCATAATATGCGCTCACAATGGTTGGAAATGATGAACCTATGGGTTCGTACTCGATATGCTTAGTCACTAATTCTATTATTACTGCCTTGCTACCAACAGTTACCCTATATGCTCTCATGCCGCCCATAAACTGCCCATTAGTTGCAGGATAGAAATTTCCATCAGCATGTGCTATAGAAATTGACACTGGATCATAGTCAATAATGAATTCTTTTACCTCTTGTCGAGTGCCAAAATCAAAATAAACGGTTATTGTCTCGTGTAGTTTTATATCATATAAGGTTTCACCTGTTAGATTTGTTAATTCGCCCACTGAATACATGGCGAATCCATCCTCTAACTCGTCTATATTGAAAACCCTTTGCTTAAATCCTACTTGTAAGGTTATGTCAGCTATAAGTTCATCAACGTTGAATAGGTTCTTAAACATTTTATTAGATGTCGTTATGCGAATAACTTCTGGCTCAAATACAGGCCATGAGTCCTCCATCAATGCCTGAATAATTGTGGTAGGGCTTACAATTACTCCTTCTTCGTCTGTTGCCTCTCCTCCTAACAATTGATTAAATGATTCTAGGAACAGATCCTCTTTAACTTTCATTTTTGGCATATTGGGTACGCATAATATTTCTACCCACAGGTATCCTAGCTCATCTACTGGTGAGGCACTGTCAAAGCTTACATCGTTGGCATAAACTCTAACTAGGTCTACACGCTCTCCGAGGGCATTATATATGTAAATTGACGCACTAATGGCACTTCGCCCAGCTCGCACCCACCTTTTGTTTGCTAATTCCTGGTCACGTATGTACATATCATATTGCAAAGTGAAATAGATATTTGCCTCGTTTGGCAATATGTATGGCGTGTTTTTACCGCTCAAATCACCTATAAATCCACCAATTATATTTGATAAATCAACGTTATCCTTTTTAGCAAATATAATTTGACCGCCTATTGTAGCACTATAGGTTTGAATTTCTTGTAATGGTTTATAATTATCAAATTGCGGAAAACTAATAATTATTTCTTCGCCTACATGCGTTGGTGTAAGATTTAAGCGTAAAATCAACGCTCCCTCTTCATTCGAATCGGGGTCATCTAACATTCTAAGCTCCATTGTAATCTTATATTCATCAACATCATATGTAATATCTACATATATACTGTCAATGAGTATAGAAACATCAACACCTAATATGAGTGCGATTTCCTCTAAGTTGATCCCAATCATTTCGTTGAGAAGATTTATCATCAATTCATTGGTATAAGTAGTCCCATATACCTCTCGTAATATTAGCCTAATAAGCTCAATATCAATTGAAATCTTCATTGTGTTTCTTGATGAAGGAATATCTGGATCTTTCATGGTAGATACCATGTTGTCAGTTATCGCCGACGTTATTATGGTGAACGAGTCGGAGGTATCATTTGGATCTGTTTGCATCAAAATGCTATCGACAGCTATAACAATATATTCATCGATTAAATCAAATAGCATCGTTAGCATGCTAGCTAAATCGATGCCCGATTTGTATGCTTGTGGCAACCCAAGATCAGCTACCTGAATTCCACCTCCATACATGTCCATCAAATCCTTTATATTGATATATGTTAGCTCATCCTTGTAGTAAAGCCCTATTAGAACGTTTTGATTACTTTGATCGTAAAACTCAGCCCAAACCCTATTTGCGTCATTAAATAAACCGTTTTCTGGATCATATTCGTTTATATCAGTACGAATCAACGCATCCATTTCAATGCCTAATGATGGTAGCCAGAGATCACCCCTGAACTCATAGCCGCCATAGTTATAGACTACATAGTCAGTCTTGTCAATAACTATATTTGTAGATATGCGCAACTCATAATTGACATCTATGTGTGATTCAAACGGAACAGATTCAGCAAGGAGCTTTTTTTGGACTAAAGTTGAACCTGATACATCCAATACAACACCTGTAAGCATTTCTGCCATATTATTCATCGGCTTACTTACAAGAAATTGCATATCAGAGATGATCGATTCAAACGATGAAGAACCCAATGTGCTAAATTTAAATCCTAAATATTTGTTTGTTAGCGGATCAAATCTGTCCTTAAATGGTGAAAAGAAACCTTGTAATTCTTCTGTTAAAGTGCCTCTTATAGCACTGAGATCAACACCGTAATAAAAAAGTGATGTTATGTCTCCGTTTATAACTTCCTTGTAGTTGTCTCTTATTGCAGTTTTTAACAATGTGTTGAACATTCCAACATATTGTGGATCGTCACTTTCTCCGCCAGAAACTATTGTATTCAAGTCAAAATGCGTTATTAGTCTTACAATCTGCTGATATAAAACCGAGTCACCAAAATTTAAAAATATGCGTTTGCTACCTAATAAATTTAAGTAAAGATGATTCCCTTTATCTGCAGAATTTGGATTGATGCCATCAAAATAAAAGCCGATAAGCATCTGGTTTGTCATAGCATCAAACCATTCTAAAATAATATCGTTATTTTTAATTAGTTGATTATGTATTGCAAGAGCTTCCTGATCTACCTCAGGCAAACCATCCTTCATTATGACATTGCCGTCTGCGTCCTTTTTTTCGTAAGGATACGTGTAAAGATTAGCGCGGAGTTTAAGTCTAAAGGCTGAACGCTCTTCGGGTTTGGCATCAAATGTGTTTATTGTAATATCAGCACCCATGTAATACCCAGTTTCATGAGTCGCATCAGAATCTAAGTGTGCAAGTAAAGCATCCATAGCATCAGTAGTTCTATCTACCATTGCATTTTTTCGCTCTTCGGTCTGCGAAGGGTATTGAAGTGTTAAATTAGTAGAACTAGTATGATCTACGCTATTTGGGTCGTTAGCTTCTCCTTCATAAGGCGAACAACCAACGAGAAAAAGCACAAACAACATCATTGCGACTAAAACGACGAAATGATTAAATTTTCGTTCCGATTTCATTCAATCCTCCTAGCCGAAATGTAGGAATACAAAGCATAACAATATTATCAATTGCGTGTAGAAACAGTAATGAGCACAAGTAGTACACACCAATCTACTCTATAATATAATAATATAAATAAGGTATTTTGTCAATAGCAATTCAAAACATATTGCTTGCATAGGAACGGTAAAGCCTCAAAAAAAATTATCGAGTTTATGTGGTTTTAAATAAAATATTACAAAAAATGTGCGTTTTATGCATATTGTCATAGCATTGAATTTTGTGTTATTAAATGAATCTTTTGTGACTTTGACAATTTTTAGGTGTTTTAACAATTAGAAAATCCACTCTAATGATTGCATCCGTTGAAACATACTAGTTATCTAGTCTAAGCAGTGTTGTGACTTTTTTTCTTAGCGTTTTTCAAACACTTTCTAATGGAATTTTTTAGCTCAAAAAATTTCGTAGTGCATTTTTTAGAGATTCTCATTTGAAATGCAATCTACACAACTAACGTGCTATTTTGTTGAGACAACAAAACTTAATTTTTGATATAAAAAAACTTGGGCGATGTTACATCGCCCAAGTAAATAGTAAATTAGTAAATCAAGTTAACTAATTATTTATCTTGCCATAGCAATACTTACTGCAGCTAATAAAATATCTAATAATTTGTCATCATTTTCTGATTCAGATGCTAGATCTAATGCTCCATCTATATTTGACATGTTTGCTCTTTCTTCTGTGTAACCATGCGCTGCGATAACATCAGCATAATTACCACCAACAATGTCAATCGTTACGGAAATTCTAACAGCATCTTTATATGTTTTGTTAGTAGCACTAGGATTCGTTGCTAATTGGAGTGCTAAGCTGAAACCAATTCCACTAGTATTAGTGTCTGGTCGTATTAGTGAAAATTCCAAAGCTACTGATTCTAGTTTTGCCTTAGCTGCGGCTAGCTGGGCATCCGTTAGAGAAAGTGAAGCACAAGCTTCTTTAATTGGATTTAAATCGCCATTGATCATAGCATCTATCATTTCTGGTGTCAGATCTAATCCAGGTAATAATTCTACTCCCGTTACAGCTTGAACTACAGCATAGACTACTTCAATTTCAACATAATTGTCTGCCTCTGGAGTGTCACCTACTTTTAGTATAGTGTCATTGAGAAGTATTAACAATTCATTTAACGGATCAGCCTTAATTCCTTTTACAGTGCTACCAATGTATGTACTATCACTTAAGAACTTAAATTTTTCAGTGCCAATTAAACCACGAATTAGATCTAAAGTTATAAATACGCTATCATCGGTTAAGTTGTCACCCAATGCGTTTTTAAATTCTGTTAACGCAGGGATAACATTCACTTCTGCAAGCTCTAGAACTACAGATACTGTGTTTACAAGATCAATAATATTAAACTCAGTGAACAAACCACTTAAATTATCAATTACTTTATCAAGTAAGTTTTTGCTAGCTTGAGGAGTTTCGTCTGCATTTTGAAGATCTTCTGGAAGTGTGCCGTTTGTCGTAGATGCACCAAAAAGTGTGGCAAAGTCAAATCCAGTGAAATAGTAGATATTATCAGAGGAACTCACCGCATTTTCGCCTAGAATTGAATTGATTTCGTCAATTGTAAGATATTCAAGTAGCCCTGTTAAATCTAGTGCTAACACACATGCATCCTTTGTCTCATCATAAAGATATTGTCCATAAACATAAGTTGATGTATCGTTTACTTTAATAACACCCTCGACCCAAGCCTCAAGACCAGTAAAATCAACTACAGGATAATCCTTTTCTGTTGCATCGTTCCAAAGCACATTCAAGGCAGGATTTGCAAATGCAGTCAATTCAAGTGAGGTTCCACTACCATTAGAAGTAGCAGATTTACTAGGTAATTCCACTTTTATATTTGCAGTAATATAAGCATTGCCAATTGAGTTCTTATTAAACCTATCTGGCTTTTTAACATTCGTAGTAACATTGTTTACGGTGAGATCCTTAAGTCCGAGTGAAAACTTAACCCTTCCTACTTTAATGCCAAGAGCTGTAAGTGATT
This sequence comes from Christensenellaceae bacterium, assembly GCA_031288735.1. Lineage (GTDB taxonomy): Bacteria > Bacillota > Clostridia > Christensenellales > DTU072 > JAITQU01. The sequence continues at coordinate 3,201 of JAITQU010000124.1, read as the reverse complement.
CGTTTTCATAATTAAGTCTAAGTGACGAAAGCATTTCATCTTCAATGTCCCAAGCTAAACCTAAATAAGGATAATCAACTTCTTTTTCATCTTCACTTTCTAAGTCAGTTATCGATGTATTGATTAGTATGTTACTTGCAATATTAACTAATCCTAAAAGATTTAAGCCTGAGCCTGCAACATTTGAAAGCTTTTCGGATAATTTTCCTTCACCAGGAATAGCTCCAGCAATAGTTGGCAAAAGAGGTCCAATTGCAGTAAACAATAATTCGAATTGATAATGACCATCAATTGTGTCATAGCCATGTTCTTTTTCAGTACCAGCTGCATTGTAGATAGGGAGCGTATCTAACACAGTAACAACCATATCTGATATAGAACTAGTAATTCCATTGGCAACTAAGGAGCTATCGCCAAGCTTCACAAGCTCAGCAGGCAGAGATGCCAAATAAAATGTCAAAATCTTTGCTTCTTTTGCCTGCTCTAACTTAAACCAAGACTCTGCTTTCTGCGTAATGCTTTCACCAATATAAATTACATCATCTTCCACATATATCGTTAGATAATTTGTAACATTTGCTGGTGTTTTAGAACTATCTGTAACAGTTAACTGAACAAAAGCCTTGTTGTTTGCTTCTATAACTCCGTCAAAAGAGGCATCTATTTTAATCTCAACTAAAAGATCATTGATTTCAAAAAATAGTGTCCCAGCACCGTGCAGTTTATTGGTTTCACTTAAATCTGTGGCTTTCAAAACTAAATTATCTATGCTTTGAAACATTTCAGCAGCACCAGATGGTAGGGGATCTCCTTCATCTTCTTCGCCTGGGTCTACCGTACCTTTATTATCACCTATTGGTTTCTTGGTAGGTGTTTTACAAGCTACCGCCAAGAAAATGACTGAAAATATTAAGATGCAAGATAAAAGAAGTAGCAATACTTTTCTTTTCATGTTGTTGTTTTCCTCCATAATAAAATTTTTGCGTTTACTAATTCATTATAAATCATGCTACATTTAATGTCAATATCAAATTGTAGTTCTTTGTTATAATAACGTTATACTTATTGACAAGTCTCTAGTTTTTTGTGGAAACAACTTAAATAAAACAAATTCTTGCTCTTTTCATAGTGTGCAGATTATATATCGCAACAAAAATTTTTTTATTTCTTTCTACTTTTTTAATTTTCCTATTTTTTTGGTGGAATCCTATTCCCTTTTTTTAATAGATAACCGCTTAGTGCTGTGGCAAGTGTAGCAATTCCCACTACAATCCAAAACCCCCACCCTTTATTTTCAAATGGGACACCTGTATTCATGCCCCAAAAGGATGCTACAAGCGTTGGTACCGCAATTAAAACCGTTAAACTTGTTAGGACACGCATTATAATATTTAAATTGTTAGAAATAATAGAAGCATAAGCGTCCATAGTCCCTGAAAGTATATCTTTATACGTATTGCACATATCTAACGCTTGACGATTTTCTATTATTCCATCCTCTAATAATTCTGCATCGTCTTCATTTTCATTCTTAAAAATTTTCGTAAGCCTTTCTAAAACTAAACTATTAGCTTTTAGTGAAGTTGAAAAATAAACGAGCGAGTTCTCAAGATCGAGTAGCTGGATCAGCTCTTTGTTTTTTGTAGAGCGATGCAATTCAGTCTGTATTCGCTGACTAGATTTATCTATCTGTCGTAGATATTGCAAATATTTAATATGTGTTGAATAAAGTAATTGAAATAGAAATCTTGTTTTGTGAGCAATATCACAATTTTTAACTCTCCCATTCATAAAAGTGTGAATTATCGAGTTTTCCTTTAAGCAAACCGTTATGAGCGCACCATTGCCAGTCAAATGACCTAAAGGCATGGTTGTATATGAAAAATATGTGCTTTCCTCTTCTATGACAGGAATATCAAAAAGTGTAAGTGTAAAACCATCGTCTGTTTCCATTCGTGCTCTTTCTTCATCATCTAGAGCGGCTTTTAACATATCCTCTGGAGCACCAGTTGCTCTCACTAATAGTTCAATCTCCTTGTCTGTAGGGTTCGTTAAATGAATCCATTTTTCGTTGAAATCAAATCCAGCTGTAAAATCGCCTTGAAATTCAACTGTTTTACCGTTTTCGGTGAGAAAAATTTGAATCATGAAGCCCTCCTGTTTATAAATTTAATAATTTTTTTATTGCTGCATTTTCGGCTTCTAGAAAATCTGTTTGCACGGCATAGCAAAAATGCAATAATGAACTAAATTGCCACTAACAGTAGTGCTCTAGACAATATGACAAGTTTAAACAAAAGTGCATATTTAAATCTTCCAACCCGCTTAAATTCTTTTTAACTATATTTCTAACACTTCTTTAATTTATGCTAAAATGCACACTATTCTATTTTAAACGATAATATTAGTGAAAAACATGAGATTTATCTTGCACCTGTTTAGATGCACCTTGCCTAATTTTACTAACTGTATAACTATTAGAACGTCAATTCGTTTATTAACTAGGTTATTTCACCTAAGTCTAAAGATGTTTTTTTGTCACCTATATTTTTCCTTTTAAAAATATTACTCTTATATCAAATTATGCAGATTCTAAAAATATGACACCACACCGCTTGCTTCCTTGTCTCTAATTATAAAATATATATAACACATTGAATTTTCAATTGCAAGCACTTTTACAAAAGTTGAAGTAATCAAAGGTCATTGTGTTACGGAAGTTTGACTGTTAGCATTCTTAAAGTTTGCCAGAGCGAAATTATTTAAGACCAGCTTTGGCCATTTTTTAATATTTCAAGCTAAAATCCCATAAATCTTTAAAAAAATTTAAATATTTTTGACAAATAGTTGACATGTATCAAAATAAGTGTCATTACGTTTACGTAATAATCCGCAGCAACGGGGGAAATACTATATGCGACTAGCCATAAATAAATCAAAATATACTACTCGATTTATATGATAAAATCTGTATACGGAAATAGTGTGAGCGGAACTAAGGTAGTTGAAAACTTGGGACACTAGACGAAATCAGAGCGAGGTCGGGTGGATAAGACCCTTTTGTATGGGCAAAACAGTATGTTGCAGAGTTAACATTAAAAGAGAAGCAGAAGAATCAAAAAGTAATTATCGAATTTTCTCCCACAAAAGTTATTAATTGTGATGATAGAAGGCTTTTTAATGGCGGTTACTTCTTTTTAC
>JAITQU010000118.1 GCA_031288735.1 Christensenellaceae bacterium | reverse complement strand
AATTGCGTTGAGTAATGGATGCAAATACATCTCTGGAATGCCATCAATTACTTTGCGTAATTCTGCTAGCAACGTTTCGATGCCAGGATGGAACGGTTAGCTAATCTTTTCGAATTTCTATCCATACTGTTCTATTGGGTTCATTTCTGTCGTTGTAGCGAATATATACTACTACACATCTAGAAATTTTAGTATATTTTCTTTGTGCCACCATGCATTATCACAAACTAATACAATATGATCGTTTTTGTATCGTTCACTGAGTTTTTTTAAATTCATTCATCTTGGCATTTTGCGCCTTTCGATTATTCCAAACTTCCCGTTCTTGTTTTTTCGCTGACTGCTTTTGTCCATTATGCTCTAGATAAAAGCTCTCGCAAGCTTCTATAGCGGCAAAAACATCTCAGAATTTTGTATTCGCTCTTGCAAACGGCGGGTCTATGTCCCTTTTTACACCAACTACTTAACACAGATATACGACCAAAACTAGCCTCATCTTGAAAAAAAGTCGAACTTTTCGCCCGTGTGCTTTCCTTTCTTTCGGTTTTTTCTTTGCTAAAGCACTATCTTTTTTGGCTTGAAGGTCTCTACTGGTGCGATATTTTCTGTTATTTTTTTGTCAACCGCTTCTGGAATGTGGATAACTTTTTTCTTTTTTTTCATATTCGTCAACGCAATATAAAATTTGTCAAAATTCGCTTTTTACAAGATATAAGGGCTTCTTTTTTTTCAGCTTCCAAAAAAGAGGCGTACCTGCTTTTTTTCTTCTTTTTTTTGTTTTAATTTTTTTGAGGCCTCCTCGCTTGCCTTTTTAGGATGTTTTCCTATAGGCATCACTTTAGCCAATCATGACGTTTTAGCAACTTATAGAAGCTTGATGATTTGTATTTGACTCCAGACATTTCCTCGAATGCTTGCTGTATTTCTGCTATTCTTACGAATTATCATTCTGTAGCATCTCTCATTAGTTCGTTCAAACAGGTCTCTTCTTCTCAATAAGTGTCGGTGATTAGTAGCATAATGAGACCGTATTGTCTAACCCACCTTGTCTGTAACAGTAGTCCAATGCGCAATGCTTGCTTTCGCAAATCCCGTTACTTCGATGACATTATCGAGTAACAGCCATTTGGATCGATAATAGAGAGCTTGCACTCTCTTATAGAAGAATCAACTTTTTTTATATTGTGATATTCACTGTCTAATTCCATTATTTGGTTCTCATTAAAAACGATCATTTTTATCAATTAACTACTAAATTAATATAATAATTATATCATATTTATAAGTAAACAACAATTGCTCAATGCTTTAATTTGCTATTTTTAGTGTCTTACTAAAAGAGGAATAGTATAATGTCGCTATTTAATTTCATTATTAAATTTATCACATTGTTTATGCATTTACGGGAGGATCAGATGTCCTCCCGTAAAGTGACAATTTAAAAGTTTAAGCAATCTTTTTTTATTTAGGATTGACAATATCAATCACAACAACAATAGTAGACAGTTCATTGTTTGCCGTGAAGGGTGGCATTTGGCAAACTAATGTGTATCTCGTCCCTACCTTTGAGGTGTCAATAGCTGAAACACCACCATTTTGCAATGCTCCGAAGTTAGAAGGTCCTATCCTAGGATTAAACGACCATCCACCACCTCTAATTGATGTCATGTAAACATTAGCATTCTGCCACGGTATAGCATAAATTAAATCAGCTTGGACCCTTTCGATGCTTACTACATTTCCTACTATACCACCCAACATACCAGCTTCGTTATATCCGTGCTGCGGTATGAGGAATGTAACTGATATCAATGGTAGTAAGGCAACACTGAATTTTGTGTTTTTTGCTAGTTCTATAATAACTGCAGAGTTTTGGGTTTTCACCACATTTCCAGTGTATGTCATTTTTGATTCAAGATTGATCTTAGAAGCATTTGCTGGGAGCATTTGGGTGGTGCTATCAAGAGGCTCTCCTGTTTTTGGTAAGTTTGTATAGTTCAGTACAGATTCTGACGCATTCGGCCTAAATAGAATATATCCAAATGCACTATCGGGATTATGGATTACGCTCTTTTTCGTATCGTTAATTTCTGTAACATTCTGATTTTGATTCCCGCTTGCTGCACTATAAGTGACGTTAGTCGATGCATAGGATACAAAGTAAATTCTATCACCAGCATTACCATAGGTGCTAGGATACGCACGGGATGCGCTAGACTCCCATTCAACATACCCCATATCAGATTGACTATAGCTATAAGACCCAAGCTTAGTTACACGTGAAGCTGGAGTTATATAATTTCTGAAATTTATTGTTGTTTGTCCAGACTGGTAAATATTAGTAAGAGTTCCCATATCCGCCGCTTCGTTGGAATTACCAATTAAATCACCATCACTTGATGCGCTGTTTGTTATGCTCTTATACGTTATAGGAATACGATCACTTTTTTTACCATTAGCAAACATCTGCTCAACATAGGTTGGTAAACTATATGAACTCCCTGCCGTCTGTGCTATAAACTTTGGAATATTTTGGTTTATCCAAGGATTAGTGTCTGTGGCAAACCACCATTTTACCTGTTGTCCACCCTTACCTCCTAGTGTCAGTACCGCATATTGAAGCTCAGTAGAGGAGAATACTACCTCATCGAAACTCCACTTGTTGTAGCTGTTATAGTAACTACCGCCACCAGTTATGTTATCAAAGATTTCGATTCCAATTGAACCATCACCCTTTTTAAATTGAATTGTGTACTTAGCATTTGCAATGCCGTTACTACCAGCGGCTAATTGGATAATTGGTGATATTGTCATTCCGCTTCTTTGATATGGAAGGAGTATGATTTGTTCTTCTGAATAATAGTTGCCTTCCTCTTTGAATATCCCATCATCTTCAATAAACCACGGTGTTACTCTAAATTCAAAGGAGAAACTCTGGTAATCCATATCGATTTGGAAGCTTGTAATTAACTTCTCTCTATTGTAATAGATATTTCCAATGTTGTTAACAGCCGACGACCAGAACAAGTCAACACCTTCATACGTCTTAAGACTTGTGCTAAATTCGTTATACATTCCACCTACAAATAATTTTACCTTATCAGGTAATGGAATTCCCTTTCTCTTGATAAAGAAATATGGATTTTGTATTCTAAATGCGAACAAATTATCTACTGTATCATCAGGGGTAATATTGTTTTCGTCTATACCATATTCTTCACTGAGCCAGTCAAGATAACTTAGATAATTTCCATATTGGGAGGAAGTCTCATTTGTTACATAGGCATATATACCTTTAATGTACTGCTCCTCGGAAAACACCACGGTCGTTGCTATTTGTCTACCGCCCGTGCCCATAGCAAATCCAGGAACCGTCATAACAAATCTCACATCGGCACCTTTGTATGTTAGAGAACGCGAAATGTCTAGTTTGAAGACCATTGCAAGTTCCTTGTCAAGATTTGATAAATGGTCTTTGTAAGCATAACCACTCTCTATTGCTGATATATAGTCTGCAGTTAACCCGAGCTTAAACAATAATGGCTCGCCTTCAACAAATTCTAGACGCACATCTGGATTATCATTTTTTATTATCCTAGCAACTACTGCACTAGTCAAGTCACCATCGTTTATAAAATCATAGGGAGATATCTTCTTTGCACCAGATGCATATCCAGCGTCAATAAAAATTTCCTTGAAATCAGAGGTGATTGTCCTGTTTAAAACCTTAACATTATATACAACTTCTTGAGTAAAGCTTCCATTTGAAGAGGTGACAGTGGCAACTACCTCATAGCCAGCCCCGCCCCTATAGGTCATTCTTGTTTTTCCATCATCCCAAGAAACCTTAATTGGTGACACTGTGCCTCCGTATTGATATGATAGAATAACTGGAGTGTCAATATTAAGCGGTTGTGTAAATCTTGCGGTCGCATTGCTAGGGTATAAACTAACATCGTAGGGTTTGAATGGATCAAAGATAAATGTTTCATTGCCATTTTCGTCTATTGTATAGTAACCATTCGATTCATCCGATCCAGTTTGCGGATCAAAATCAAAAAGTGATGAAATAGTTCTATCAATATAACGAAGTGGAATTATAATGCGTTGCTTACCACCGAGCGTATTGCCTATAATAGCATAAAGTCTCGACATACCACCAGTGTAATCAATAGCACCTGATTTGTTATCACCTACAAACTTATTACCAATATCACTACGATCATATGACACATCAAAGGTATAAACACCAGCGTCTAATGATACTGTTGAAATGCTATTGGAGGTTGTTTCACCACTGCCTTGAGCTGTTGTATAGTAACTTGGATCAATTCCGTATGGATCAATTACCTGCAAATCAAATCCTGCAAGATAGGTCATGTTGAGTATTTCTAAGGTGAAAACTAAGACAACCCTTGCATCCTTAGGAACATATCTATTTCCGCTTCCCATTAGGAAGGAAACCTCGATAGTTACTGTTCTCCCTGTATATAGATCCGTTAGATTTGTAGGATATCCTGTTCTAGCGTCGTATATTTTATAGTTAGTTTCATCTAAATCAACAATCTCGCTCCCCGATGCGGTAGATATTAGGATTTGCTTGAAGTAATGGAAACTCTCACTTGTGAAATCTTCACTATACGATGCCAAGTAAGGATTGAATGCTGGCAAAACAAGTTCCCCTCTAATGCTGTCATCAATGCCTTTTTCAAATGAAATATTTTGAGTGTTTGCTTTTCCATCTATTTTATAAATGCCCTGGAAAGCTTGTATTGTTCTGTTATCAGCAGTTACTGAGAGTTCAATAGATTGCTCAGCGGTTCTGTAAATAACACCATTTTCGTCCTCATATTCATCATAGATGGTAACTACAGTAGCAGAATTATCATTAGCATTAAAACTAAATATGGGGTCTGTTAGACTAAGTACATTCCATGTTCTAGAAGGATTCCAGCTTACTTTGACTAATATAGGGTTAGTCTCGGTACCCTTGAAATGCGCAATCAGCTGACTAGGTAGTCCGTTAGCCTCATCGTAGATTTCCATTGGGAATCCTTCTAATGGATCAATATGAAGTCCTGTTAACTTATTAGTAATACTATCTTTTACAAGAAGTGTAGATACGGCACCTCCTGGCACCTCTAAGTAGTCTAGTACAGCAGGCTTGATCCAGATGCTTACAGGCACAGTTTGCTCAAATTCCTCATAGACATCGTTACCGATTATAGCATTTACAGTAAAGATACCGCCTGAATAGTTATAGCGAATGTTATCTAAATTTTCCCATCTAATTACATTAGCATTCTCCAAAACTCGTCCATTTCTAAATAGTACCGATACAGTGTTAATGTTTGAAAAATTAATTCTTTCATACACATTGCCTATGGGCTTGTTGTTAATGCTAACAGCAAGACTAGGATCAAGTGAAATCTTAGAGTCGAAATTTTGACGTGCCTCTATTTTGAGCCCTTTACCTACACCAGTTATTGGATTTAATATATTAAGGTGCTGTGTAATACCAATCCCAAACCGTTTTTCTCCAGACTCGTAGACGATTCCTTGAATAACATCAGCAAACGTTTTGTTAACTAATAAATCTGGTAATAGTATATCTCCATAGGTTATTGTTCTAAGGTTAGTCTTGATAGTTATATTGCGATACCCTATTCCAAATATCGCCTCCATTAGCTGATTATCTATAGACGCATATGGATTAATGGCATCTATGAAATCATTAGTAGCAATAACGCCATCTCTTAAATCCTTTACCTTAGTCCCATCATCGTTTTCATAGTTTAGATATTCAATGTATTCATTTACTACTTTTATATTAAGTGTCTTTGTAATATAGCCAAACGTTGGATCTCCTATCTTTGCGACTATTGAAATTTTACTAATTGAAGTGTAGAAAGCGTTTATATCTGCTACTATTTCATTTTCTAAGTCATAAAATTCAACACTAGAATAGTAAATATTAAACTTTTTACTAGTTACACTACCCCCAGCATAGCTGATAGGTGTTGTGAATGTAACGTCAGCCACTATTGGTAAAACTTCACTAAACTTGTCAAATGACTTAATCTGATACCCATCAATATCAATCGTCGTAAGCGAAGTAGATGAATTTCCATCATGATCGATATAGTAATCAATTTTGGCAACACCTACACTTGAAGAATTAACAAAGGTAACATTAATTCCGCTTGCTAATACATTGCGACTGATCGGTATAATTTGTCCGCTAACGCGGTCGTGAGCAAATAATTCTTCCTCGTCAAAGATGAACTTAACTGGTATTAATTTTATTGACTGTGTCGAATTACTTCGATAAATCGCAGTTAAACTTGATGGTAGTTGTCCGTTTAATGGATCTAATTGATACTCAAAATTAGGTGCTTCTTCAAAGCCTAAGATTGTCAAATCTTCTAGATGAGCATCTAAATCAACTCGAATCCAGTTATACCACTTTTCATTTGCTCCTGTGATTTTAACAAATATGTAATCGAGTCCTTCTCCGTTAATGCTTAGTCCATTAGATAATTTTTGCCTAGCATCACAGACATCCTTTGGTTGATTAACATCAACATCGCCATAGTACCACTCTTCAATTTTATAATATTTTGCATTTATAGTGCCAATATTTTGTTTATAAACACTTACACCAACTCTAGGATCTTCTAGTAACGCCCAAATACTACCATTTTGTGTGCTATCTCCATCAGCTAAATACTGATTAACTTTGATATCGGCAGGTAGTACTATATTAGCTACCTCTGTAACAACAATTTCTAGCATTACATTTTCAATTATAGCACTTTTTGCATTTTCATCGCTTAGCATTACACTGAAGAAATACATGGATCTATCGTTAAATGAAGGATCAATAAAGACAACCCTCTTATAATAACTATTACTATCTATCTCATTCATCCCTATATATCCAACTAAGTCAGAAACTTCAGTTTCATCATCAGAAGGATTAGGATTGTTAGTTGCTATGAATGGATTATCGATGTAGCTTCCTGTATTTAATTTATAGGAAAATATGCTTTCTGTAAGTTCAACCTGGTTTCTGATTGGGGTTCTACCATCGCTTAAATAGTATGAAATCTCAGTGATTCCCACACCATTATCAAACATAATAGTCTGCTCTGCATATAAGGCATTGTTTGAATATGGATGCAAAATAACATATTTAGCATCGACCGGGACTCGTCTATATACTCTATAAACCACGTCTAGTGTTTGTATTATCTTGTAGCCAGAAGAAGACTCTAAATCAGCTTCTAAAATATTCATAGGTGCTACATAATCCTTATAAACACCTTTTTCGTTTATGCCAATTGACGGGTCGTTTGCATCATAGGTAATATCATAGGCAATATCAAGCTCACTAAGATTGATTTCATAATTTGAAGAAGTCAATGAGGTATTGCCAAGCTCAGTATTAAGATAATATGCTGTCACCTGTGATGGCATTGCAAATGTATCGTTTGTAAATGGGATGTACTCATCATAGTAACCACCATTTGCAACTTGCTCAAGCTGAACTGTTGTTTCAGAGAAGAGTCTTGACATTACTCTAAACACTATCTTGATCTGTTGCAACCCACCAAAATCATCCTCTACTGTATAATATACATTATAACTTTGATCAGCCTTAAGTGGATCATACACCGACTGAGGATCAAATTCTAGAAGTTCGCTTGCGTTGACAAACTTAATAGTCCATTCAAAACTAGATAGGTCTTGATCTAAATTAGGATAGCTTACATTTAACTTTCTAAACGCTTTTGCCCCATCAAGTGGATTTGAAAATCTTGTCGAATCAAATACAAGTTCGCCGCCTTCGATTTTAAGCTCCGCACCTTGGTAACTAACGGTAGAAGAAACATTTTCTGATACGATCCTTCTGTCTAAAACATTTATAGGTATACGGATCGTGTTTGTAAGTTTATCCCCTCCAACGAAACCTTTAATAGTATAGTCAAGTCTAAGCGATGTAGTGCCACCACTATAGTTTAAGTCACTACCATCAAAGCTCCAGCTTAGCTTATTAAATATAAGTCGGTTATAGGTAGTTGTCCTACTATCTACTTCGACACTTTCACCACTGTTACCTACTTGAGCTTCAAATGCTTGATATACGCCTGTCCAAGGATTGATAAATGAATCAGAGAACACGTAGCTAAATTCTTGAGGTAGGAGCGCTAAATAATCCCCCATATCAAACCTTGTAGGATCAATCGTTCTCAGATCAAGTTTTATAACATCACCTGCTTGTGCATTTACATCAACATAGCCTAGTGCTATAAGATGAGGGAGTTTACTTTCGGTTACAATGTAATTATCGAAAGTTAATAGTTTTTGTGTAAGTGTTATATTTTGATTTGAGACTACAGGATTTAGTCCCGTCTCATCTAGAGTTATCATAGGCTTTTCGGGATCTATTGTCCGTCTACTGCTCTCCACGGTTGCCTTAATCTTAGTAACAGTGCCATCATTTAGCATGCCATAAGTCTCGTTTGCGCAATAACCTTTTATATAAGAGACAACATCATGGTCAGAGAATACGAATTTCACCTCACTCATATCCCAGCTAACCTGAACACCATTAGAGTCAGATGAATCCCCATCGTAGAAGTTTGCACCATTTCTTGTTGGCAAGATGTCAAGCACGGATGAAACGCTATATTCCCCATTGCTACCTAGGTTATGTCTTACACCGCCGTCAGCCCAAGTGCCTCTGATAGCAGTAAAATCCGCAGGATTATATGGATCATGGAATATTACTTCATCTGGTGGAGTCAAAACTGTAGTAATAACTTTGTCACCATCCCACCAAGCTTGTTCACCAGTAAAGAATGAGTTTTGATTTAAGGGTTGTACTCGTTTAAGTTTGATTCCAGAATTGTTAATATCTAACTCCATGAAATGGTCATCTTTAGCTGATAAATTGTTAATAAGCGTTTGCTCTAGAATGCGCCTTTGTGGATTTTCTGAGAGGGTCTTGTTTGCAAAATCAACTGATATAGGCTGAACAGGACCTGGATTTAAAACAGAATTACCAGCAAAATAGAATTTTCTTTCAACTCTATTATATGAAAGAGTTCGACCTAGTGTGTCAATGTATTCTGGATTTCCGTTGGCATCATATTTAGCATCATAATATCCATAAACATCACGCACATAGAGTATTGATTTTAAGGTTTTAGTAAGAATTTCGTACTCATCACTACTTGTCTCATATTGATAATCTTTTAGGACTAAATAAGAATTTGTCGCATCGTATTTTAACCAACGCAAAATCATATCATATTTAGCCTTATCCTCTGGCACAGGCGAGCCATCAAGGTTGAATTTTACAAGATCAGCTCTAAGCTCAACAGAATTTGCACGCCAACCAGTATTAATATCGTAGACATTTTCAGGCTTACCAGAGCTTGTTGTGTCGTAGGATGCACCGTTAACAAATAGCACAATTCTGTCAAACATAGTATTAACATTTGCGTTAACTGTTACCTTTGCATAAACCGACATGTCATGGTATTCTACTTCACGCATATAACCGTTATCTAATGAATAATCATCTTGCATTTGTGGATCAGTTGCTACAGTGGATCCATTTAAGAGTCGTGCGCCCCCTGGCAATATGCCTTTGTCATTGATATATCCTATTACATTTGTTGTTAGTGTCTGCCCTGTAAGTGCATCAGGAAGAACAATATTTTCTCCACCTTCAGTGGTAGGTGCGGTCTCATGCAATATGTTTCCATCAAGATTACGCTCTCCATACCAGGAATAACCATTAACGAGGGGTAAAACATGCGAGAACATACGTGAGAATTGGTCAATTTGTGTATCTATCCAGTTGGTTCCAGCAATAACAAGAAGATCTATAATGGGTACAGGAATCGCACCTAGTGACCCATCACGAATACCGTCTTTTAGCATATTAATAACATAGTTAATAAATCCACCTGGCATTTTGTTACCAGCAGATATAGCGTTTAATTTATAATCATCCTCCGTTTCATACATATAGTTGTATATAAGAGCACTCTTTGATTCGTCAAATATACCTTTGTAAAACATGGTCTCGATTATTTCACTATAACCTAGACCCTTAGCTTGTAACACTTCATTAGAAAAAGAGTCTTGTGGTTTTATGATATGAATAGGTTGTACTCTATAATCAGATACAGTCTCCATGCCCCCTATCATTGGTAATACAATGTTACTAATCATATTGACAATTGAAGCCATAAATTCCGAGTCAAGCCAAATCTCAACATAAGAAACGTTGTTGCTCTTATCATAAGCACCTTGGGCATATCCTTCAATATAATTTGTAAATGGTGAATATGTTGCCTTGTTTTTAAAGTCATACCAACTAGTGGATGAAAAATCAAAATTTGGATCATCAATATCGAGCTGTGGCATTATTTTTTGGAGTAGTGTTCTTGCAAGCGTCCCGTTTGCAAACAAATTTCCAAGGGATGTGGAACCCGCCTCAATCTCATTAATTAATGCACTAAGCCATTGATAGTTACTGTAGGGGAAAGGATAGCCATTGATCAAATCAGGATCTGCATACCCAGGATCGGTTGAACTAGGTTCATTTATTCCTTCATCTAAATTGTCAGCTCCTAATCGAATCCTTACTGCTTGTAGCATCCCAGATGATGACTCTTCTTTTAATTCTGTCCAATGTGAGGGTCTCTTTTTTAACACAATATCAGAATTTATAAAAGTATCTATGAGCTGACTAGACATACTTGCTGTTTCAGCGTAGTCATAGTTAACATAAACCTTAGATCGAATTCTTATTGAATAATTAACACCTAATTCTAGGTTCGATATAGTGAACTTGCCATCGCTAAATGCACTATTGCCTTCCCCATCACTGTTTGAAATATAATCTCTTGGAGTATACATTTTAATTATTCTGTCATTATCCTCTTTGAGAGATCCATCATAATTTGTATCTATAACAGGGTTTCCATTTTCATCGTAAAAAAGATCTTCCGAATTCTCTTCAAGTTTATATGCATATACAGGGAAATTTTGTGGATCATATGGATTTTTATTGGTAATTGGATCCAAGTTCCAGTTCTTGCCACTATGAGCATCTGCTGTCATAATAGTATGCCCATCTCTCATAAGCCAAAGTTCAACGTCACTTGTCACAGGTACAAGTTCCGATTTTTTGAATGCAACTATTATTTTGCCACTTCCTGGATATCTACGAATCTCATAGATGAATGGTTGTCTCGATACGCTATTATATTCATTGTATTCAAGGTAGTGGGTGGTACCATTAACAACAGTTGTTATTTTATAGAGATTAAAATCGTATTTTGCCGAGCTGTTCATGGGACTAATAGTATTAAACTTAGTCTCTAAACTCTTTAAGAATGTTTTATATGCACTCAAACCACTGTCACTAAACTCTAAATATGTTACACCCTTTGTATTTTTATAATGCTGTGCACTCGTTAGCACTCCTGGTAGCAACGAGTTTATGTCATAAGGTGTGGAAAGTCCAGTATTAAATTGTGACCAAGTTTCCTTACTATTATCTTCGCTAAGCCCAGACATAAATGCTAAGTAACTTGCATCAGGTATCAAGCCAACATCCTCATATGTTTTTATATTACCAGAAATGGACCCAGTAGAAGTCGTATCCCTAACGAAGTTAAGCTCAGGAAAATCGTTTGGCGAAATGGTAGTATTGCTTTCATAGACATAAATTGTTGCTGGAGTTAATGTAAATGAATTTGAACCATTTGAAGCAGTAACATCCACCGTGTGCTCTACGCCGTCTAAATAGTTTCCATCTTTTATTATTAATGTAAATAAACCATCGGACATGTCTGCTGTGATTTTAACTTTAGTTCCAGCATTATTTATCGCATCGATCGATACACTCCCTTTAGCAGCCGTAAGGTCAGTGTTTGCAGCATTTGGAACAAAGACAGATCCAGTAATTGTGACATTCGTAAACACAAGTGGACTTATTTCATCAAGTGAATAGTTTGCCTCCACTGCTGGCTGTTTTATAAACATAACTATTGTTACTAGCTTTTTCGTTTCAGGTAAGCCTGGAAGATTTAGTGGATGATAGCCATCCTTTGTAACATCAATTAAATGTGTCCCTACAGGAATATTAACTAAAACATAACGCCCATATTCATCTGTTGACGTTGTATAAGTAGTAGTGTCTGATCCATTAACGCTTATGGTTACATTTGCCCCACTAATTCCATTTCCACTATTATCAGTAATTTTTCCAAAAAGACTATTGTAGCCATAAAGTTCTTCAGAATTTAAATCAGTGTTTCTTGAAGGGATTAAGCCTTGCAGTGTATTCCATAACCCCGCTAGTTTAATGCCGTTAGTCAAACCATCAATTATTCCACCTAGTGGTAGTGGGTCACCGCCCATTCCCAATAGAGCTGGAAGTAGCGCATTAACTAAATTAGCTAATTCATCAGATAATCCAGACAAGGTACCGCCTAATAGCTTTTCTAAAAGTTTGACAAGTTTAATATTTAATGCTGATCCTAAAAGGAGTTTTATAACATGACTACCCATGAACGCAGTTGCTGCCATAGTTGACCAATCTGCACTACTAGAACCATCAAATAAGCCTTCCTCTCTGCTAGTAGTAATTTGAGTAAGTTGCTCTATTTTTATATTTAATCTGTTTTGTAATGTCTTTCCAAGATTGATTCTCACGCGCTTGTATTGGTTATTAAAGAAATATGGTACAAACTTGGGCATTTCAGCACCACTGATAAATCCCAATCCAACGGCAATATCAAAGGCGATTGACAAATTAGTACCAAGGAGACCTGTAACTAACTCGTTAAGCACATCCGCAGGAGAAATTCCTCTACTATCGGAAACCTCAAAGCCAGTATTTCCTTTTCTATATGAATATACAGGATCTAAATACGCTCGCACATCATTTTCAGCATAAGCATAGCCAGGATAAACTGGGCCCGTCCCGCCACTGTTAATTATATATCTAAGATCACGCATGTACCAGTAATCACTACGTTTGTCAAGATAAATGTATAGGTCTTTGATCTTTAAGGTGTCAATCAAAGTATTCATTAGTGTGCCAATATCGATTGGTAGCGCACCCCCATTCAATAGTTCATTGAATGTTGTCCCGTTTAAGTTTATACCAGTAAGTGCGCCGTATTGTGATGCTGGAACCTCATTAGCTGATGTTCTAAAGACTGCAAGGTCTTCATCTCTAATACCAATTCCTAAACGGAACATGTCTTGAGGTACTGTTATTGAAATATTATTTCCCAACCCG
Organism: Christensenellaceae bacterium; assembly: GCA_031288735.1. Lineage (GTDB taxonomy): Bacteria > Bacillota > Clostridia > Christensenellales > DTU072 > JAITQU01. Next base: position 20,590 of record JAITQU010000118.1, on the reverse strand, counting down.
TCTAGTTTTACTCTCAAAGCTAGGTTGTTTAATCCATAAGAAATATTTGTACTTAGTCTTATATCATTAATATTTGGTAGTGCTACACCTGTTATTAAACTTTCAAATACACCAATGTTTGGATTTATTATGATTTCATCATTGCCTAAAAGTATCCTAACAAGAGGCGCATCTGTAGGTGCTAATAACTCAGAAGCATTTTTTGCGCGCTCAGGCTCAACATAGCCTTCAGCGTTTGAAGGTATTAGGTCCTCAATAATGCTACCAATGTCTAGTCCACCATTATCAAACATCCCTGACGTGAATGCGTTTATAATACTCATAAGATCTATGCCGTTTATTGCAGCACGAAACAAACCTAACTTTTCGGCATCCAGATATACTGTGTTATCAGCTGCCAGATAATATATGGATATAAACGGTTCATCGTTAAACGACATTGCAATTTTCATTGTACTTTCAGAAAGGTCTGAAAGATTTAGATATAATTTAAACGAGAGTGCAAATACCATTGTAGAGTCTTGGAAATCTAAATTCATTCCGCCCTCTGGTATTCCAATCATTGTTTCTAGTATTGCCTCAAGTGCCTCCACCTCTGGAGTTTTATCACCATCAGCGCGCTTTGTTCTAAGCCGCATTTCAAGATCAAGTGATATTCCAATCCTAGCTAGGATTGAAATATCCTCATATTTTGATAAGGCATCTGCGCCGATATCAATCTTTGAGTTTATCTCAACACCAAAATGTGAATATCCATCCCGATAGTTAAATCCAATACGGAAAGCTTGTTCATATGGTGTATCATCTGTCAATCTGAAAATTAAGCCAGCTAAGTCTTTTGCTATAACATCACTTTGTGTTAGGTATGTGCTTTCAAGTGAAGCTTTGAGTGTTTCATAATCCTCTACATACACTCTTCTATACATAACATAGTATCCACTACGCCCAAAACCATCGTCTAAAACTCTATAAACTGCTGAAATGAACATGTTTTTGTATTGAGTAGGTAAACTACTTCCATATCTATCTAGCTCAGCAGGCCAAAGTGCTGGCAATCCTACCGTCTCAACCGTACGCTCTTTACCATTAAGGTCAATTCCTTCAACAGTTAAATGCTCTTTACTACTGCTAGAACTTACCTCAGATATGACAAGCGCAGCATTATTGTTTGAATACATTACAAATAGTCCTGTTAAACTATCCCATGTCGTTAATTGCTTAGAGTCAAATTGTATATATTCAGTTTTGTCAAGTTCTTTTTCAGCATAGCCTACTTGTAGGTTGTTAAAATCAGGCAGATAGAAATTTTCCATTCCCGCAATTCCAGCAATTAACGAATACGCTAATGCACCTGTAATTGCAAGCGTCATTTCTTTTCGCGATGCTGTTAAAAGTAGTAACGGTATGCCAATAGGATAATCTCTTAAATCAATACTGTTTGCTAGTGTGCTTTCAGCATTGCTTGGGGAATTTTCATCGACACGTATTCCAGGCACTAATCCATCTAAAAGTCCACCTAAAAGGCCCTTTAGTATACCACCTAGGTCAATATCTGTGAGTTTGACAGAAACCCCATTTAAAAGTCCAGATAAATCAAGATAGACTACATTACTTGTCACTCTATCAGATGTAAGTCCACCTACAAATGTAATAAGTGCAAGTGATCTTCCATTATATGTTAGTTCAATTTGGAGTCTAATGTTTTCAAGTTTACTAAAATCTATAAACATCGCTAGTCGAATACCAATAACAATATTGATTTCTTCACTAGGCTGTAATGCTATATTTATAGCTGACAGTGCTTGAAGCAGTGAATTTTCAGATGTGTTCAGCATATTAAATATAGAAGAGGTGAGAGGCGAAAGGTCGAATAAACCTCCTAAGCTGTCATCTATAGTCAATTCAAAGTAGACCTCGAAATCCCACTTGAATTCCTGTAATGGACTAAATTTACGGAAATAATCATCAGCTATTGCTCTGTCTTTAAATTTGTTGAGAATTATATCCTCTCTTGCAATAGACAGGTTAAGATTAGTTATTGCTAAATAGACATTGAACATATTACTTATGTTAATTATAGCTACAGCAAACATATCTTTCCCTATGGGGATTAGTTTCACCATTACATCGTGTTTAGTAGCATAGAGCTTTCCGTTTTCTCTAATATTTGTTGTTACATGCTTGGTTAGTGTATATATACCACCCTCACCTATCAAATCATATTCATACGCTTGAATTCGTGTTGCATAACTAAAAATATCATCATCACGTGTGCTCTCATCGGCTACCTTATATATGATATACGCTACTTGTTGATTTAGCACTGTATCAAAATATTTGTATGCATCGATTTGTGTTAAGCCATCACCTTGCGGGGGTGTAATAACATCATCAATTTCAGCTATATACTCATTAAAAGCCCCGCTACCTGTTATCCAATCTTCTGAGATTTTTTCAGCGCGCGAAAGAATGCCAATGGATAAGACGTTAGCTGAAAGAACTGGTAGACTTGCTGGATCAATTTCACTTATATTCAATACTACTAGCTGTACATAATTACTATTAGGGAAATACGTTATAGCTCCCATAAAAGACGCATCAAGACCAGTAAACTTAAAATAATTGATAGTATATGAATCAATTAATGAACGATTTTTATCTTTACTGCGAATCTCAACCTGCTCTGTTGATAAGACATATCTGTTATCTTCTCTTAGCGTAGACAGTATACCATAAAATGAAATTAAGTCAGACTGAGAAATAACCATAACACCGTTTGTCTGAGCATAATTCAAACTGTAGGATGCTACAATACCTCTTCTAGCTGCATTTAGAACTTCCACTGGTATCGCTTTACCATCAATACGTTCTATGAGAGTAGTTCCTTCATAAGTCATATCTTTTGCTATTACACCAAACGAATACTGTGTTTCGTCCATGTTTAATTGGTTATCTAGTGAAAGATCTAAGCGCAAGGTATTTCCGATAAAGTCAATCGATAAAGCCACGCGTCCGATTTCATCGAAAGGAAAACCAAATAATTGATTTAGCAATGTTTGAATAATAGCGTTTGATACAACTACTACGATTTGTCCCTTTACTATAACAATACTCTCTAATAGCGTGGCCCACCAAGCTTCATCAGTTGAGCCACCGCCAATAACCTCTGGTCCCTCAGGATTAGTCTCGTCATCTTCGTCATCGACAACTTCGCCCGCATTGGGGTCATCGTTACTAGGTGTAGTATCAAACAAGGCAAGAATATTAATACCTAAGAACTCTACAAGTGTATCAGAGGTTAAAACAAAGCCAGTATCCATTGACGGAATTCTAACATATATACTAGGGTTGATACCTTCAATATCAGAACCACTTGTGTCGGTGAAATTTAGAAAGAATAATTGTAGTCCAATATTACCTTCAGAATCAATGAGCTCGGCACTAACATCAAGCTTTAGCTCAGCTATACTCCCAAGACTGACAACGGTTGCGAGTCTCAATGTAATATCGCCTTTCATATCATCTAGAATCTGAATGAAAAATGCTGTTGTCTCATCTAATTCAAGAGCAAACAACTCACTCCAGTCAAGTATTAATTGCTTGAACTCCCAGCCTAAAACAATATCTACGCTGACAGATAGTGTGAAATCTAGAATATTGAAATTACTTATCGATAGGTTGTAATAATCAATAAATGCATCATCTTCATCATTACTTAGCTCATAAATTTCAGAGTAAAAATCATCATATCTACTTTGCCTAACAGATATTAATGAATCATGTAGTAGAGATAGTGTAATATCATAACCAGCAGCTGGCAGATTTATGCCACCAACTTCATGATAGTGATTTTGTTCCTTAAATATATTAAATCTAATACTAAATGTCTTTAGACGTCCTTCTTCGTCTTCCTCACCATAGTACACGCCTAAGCTAGCACCATCTACAATTTCGTCAAAAATTGTATCAAAAGGTATTTCGCTTACTGGTGATCCTAATACGCCACCTAAAGCTGATAAAACTGCGCTCAGCAATTCACTAGTAATTATCAGTGAAAACGCCTGTGAATTTAAACGAATAACAGCCTCAAAGGTTTCAAATCCAGTTTGGTTTCCATCTAAATTTAATAGATATCCCATGTTTTTGGAAACTTCTGACACGGCGTTTTGTGGTCCATCATCAGCGGGTCCTGTTGCGTTTAGAAGATCAGTTAATAATTTAGATATTTCTAAATCTGATAGCTTTACTTTAATTTCACTATCCATGATGAGTGCTTTAACATATACAACATCGTTTAGGAAATATATCTCTATTACGTTTTGGGAAAACATGGAATGCTCGCTCGCCCAATTTGGGTTTGCTCTGTCATAGATACCGTAGCTTAGGATAATTCGCCCAGTAATAGCTTTGCTTGCACTTTCCCTATTAAGTGACATTAATTGACTCATGTTTATACCAAGCTCAGCCGATATATCAATTTGTAGTCGTTCTGATCCACTAAATGAAATATCCGTTTGTAGCTCGGCATCTAGCCCTAGCAATGCAAATATAGCAGAAATTGAATTGCCTGCGGCAACGCGCCCATCGTCAAGATCAACTGATAAGGAAATGTTTAATTCTGTAAATAATGGTAGTTTATTATAGTTAACATATTCTCTTCTCTCAGCTTCAGAAATGAGTGGCTCAATGTTACTATAAACACCCACTGGTGTTGCAAAGAATATTTCATTTTTTATGTCCGCTCTAGTTTTACTTGTAAACAAGTTGAGGTATAGTTCAACTCCGCCACTCTTATTTGTCAATTCATCTTTTAACAATCCGTTAATTGCAATTCTCAGACCTAGATCTAACTCTGGTGTAATACCTATATCAATAGCAGGATAAACAACACCATCGATGTATTTCATTATGTCCATGCCAAGCACAGTAAGTAGCATAAAGAGCATATCTTTGCCAATGCTTAGCAGTAACCCGTTTTCAAGACTTAGTGAAACCATAATGCGACAAAGTGCAAGGGTGTTTAGCTGCTCAGCAGTGGCAACTCCCGCTTCCTCAATCATTTCTTCTATTTCGTCTATTCTAGCACTAAGATTGTTTAATTCATCACCTAATTGGAAACCGTCATTATCTGTAGGAGGCGAGAGCTCAGATGCACCACTAGTAAAGAATCCAATAACCCCCGAGAAATCATCTATCTTAATTTTTCCTAAACCCACATTAGTAGCATCAATGTAGAGTGTGTTTCCAAAGGACCAGTATGGATTTCCATAATATGTTATATCAATAAGGGGCTGCTTGCCACTCTCATAATCGTTTTTAAGGTATATCTTGCCTCTTACCTGGAGTCCGTTTTGGATTTCTGAAAGATCTGCTATATTTAAAATTGCAGAAATCTCAAATATTAGCGAATCTCCAAAGCTGTCAATATCTAAAACCTTCGGAAGAACCATAGCAAGACCAGGTTCAATTGCGGTTATTGCTCTGTATACGTTCGAAAGCTCAATATCGCCATCATATCCTGCAAAGCCTATTTCAAAGGTAGCACTTGCAGATATAGTATTTACCTTATATGCCTCAATATATTTAGTATTAAGTGGAGTAATAAGTTCCTGCTCATTAAATGGTTCAAAGTTAATTCTTAAACCGTCAATGTGCACTCCTGCACTAATAAGATTGCTTTCCTCATTAGTACCAACCTCAACGCCTAATCCTAGACTAAATGAATTATCACCATAGCCTTTTGCATAGATACTTAATTTCATTTGGTCGAATATTTCGATCCCTGACATTCCAAGCAGCGTAACTAACGTGTCGAAGGTTGCTTTATAGGCAGCAATAAACAAACCATCAGTTGTAATTTCTGCTTTAAGATCAAGATAAGTAATACCATCATCCTCTGCGTTTTTTGGCATTTCAAGATTAGACGCAGGCGTGATATCTCCCATATCCCATTCTTTTTCGCCTAAAAGAACGGCCATAACATCAATAATGATAAACATCGGACCGCCAAGAGGCGTTAAGTCAACATAAATGTCACCTTGAAATAGATTTAATTGTAGTACTCTATCAGCACTGTCGCCGCTAATTCGTCTAAGAATTAACTGCATTTGCATTGCTCTAATGTTAGTTAACTCAATATTGACGCGTATTTCAGCCTCAAATTTTCCTTCCACATCATCTGAAATGTCAAAATACAGCTCGATGATAAGTCTTGTCATGTAATCAAGAATAACTGGATCTGTAGTTCCCGCCAGTCCTTGTAGCAAATTAGAAATAAGACTACTTAGGGGCTCTTTATTAAGATTATCAAATGTATGATCTGTGGCTTTTGCTTCAAAGACTACTTTTGTCTCAAATGACAACGTAGGTAACTTTTCATTGAGAGAATAATATCTCTCTATACCAGGCACTATAGGCTTATGGTTTTGTGCATTAAAATCAACTAAGTAGGAATTACTAAGGGCAAGGTTAACACCAACATATTTAACCGGATCACCAATTCGATCTTCCTTGTAGGCATGCAATCTTAGATCTAATCTCAAAACATCCTCTGGTGAAAGCATTGCAAGATCTATCTGCACATCACCTAGGGGATTAATATAGCTACCAACATCAAATGTAGTAAGAATTGTTGATAGTGCAGTAAATAATGCAGCTGAACCTATATGTATGAGAAATCCTTGTTGACTAAGTTGCATATTTATCCAAGCGGCTGCTATATTGGGATCATATGCATTGGAAGCTGGATCTAGAGGAGTTTCATCATCGCTTGGACTAGAAAACAATCCTAAGAGAGTATTTACAAAATTGACACCGAAGTCAATAACATTAGATATTTTGACTCGTTGAATATTGAAACACTCTGCATCAAGATACAAATCATTCCCGCCAGTCTCAGTGTTGTAAATATAGTAGACACCTAGTAAAATGTCATTTGGTGTATCAGATGACAGGCAAAAGAGCTCGATTATAATATCCGTTCCGATAAATTTTTGTTCAACGGGTAAACTCGCATCAAGTATGCGAGCCAAATTAATATTTGCAGAAATTTTTGCGCGAAAATCACTGCCAAGCGTTCCTAAAATTGCTAATGCCGCACTTATTCCTAGTTTTTTCCCACCAATATCAATCCCATTAGGGAGTATTGTAGATAATAGGTCATCTAAGACAAAGGTTGTGCCATCCTCTAGTGTCCAGCCAAAATCTAAATTTATCTCAGCATGAATAAGTAGCGAGTCAAACGCTAATGGGTAGTAATCCATGGGGTTAAAATTGGCAGTCATTTCACCAGATGGTGCATATGCTCTAAAATCAAGGAGTAACTTGTTGATTTTTAGTGCTAATTCATAACTGTTACTTGCAGAAATTGAGATGGAAGCAGCATTTGCTAGATCAATTTCGAAATCAACATTGAGATCACCATTCAAGAGCTCATCTACTACGAAATCACCAAGCAGACCTACATCTATGCCAGGAATTGCTAGTGCGTTTAAGACTACCTGAAACAAGTCAGAGCCTAGTCCTAAGGCTATGCCTCTGTCGTTACCAAGTGTTAGGATGAGATGTGCTAAAATCTCTGGAGCACTATAGATACCAGCATTCCCTAACGAGCCTCTGAGTGCTGAAACCGTTTGGGATTCATTGCCACTAAGCCCCAAAACAGTGAACACGTTGTCTATTCTTATTTTACCTATATTTATCTTAGACAAATCCGCATACAGATTCCCACCGTTAAGGTAAAGGCTGATTGTAGGATCGTCTGCTTGATCAATTGAAGAATGATGCAAGGTAAGAATAATAAGTGCACTCATGCCAGAGATTAAACCATCAAGGCCGCCACTGATCGCACTCATCGCGTCAACACTTATCTGAATATCATATGTAATTCTCTTGTTAACGTATCCAGCGTTTGCTAAAATTGCGCCTAGATCGGTTTCCTTCAAGAATTGCTGTAAGATTTTCGTTAGATCAATCTGGTTGTCAGGTGTAGTAACGTTGTCTTTACTGTCAAACACAAACTCGCCACCGATTGTAAGTTTCAAATTTAATTTATCAGTACTGTTTATCAAATAATAGCTAGCCTGATCAGCAATGACAGCATTGTACATACCTAGTGCACTACCGTTTTTGTCATAAATTCCTATTTTTGGTGACTTCATTGTCAAGCCAAGCTTAATGAACTTTTCAGTAGGACTACTAATATCAAAAGAGAGATCTAAAAAGTTAACTTCGCCGCCAATCTCTAGTTTAGCATTTGGAGCATATTCGCCTAAGAAATCAGTTAGCGGAATACCTAACAGACCAAATAAAGCCTCGAAGGCACCCTTTGTCACTGCTATAACAATTGGGGCAGCGGCAGTTGGAGAATTAAGTGCTATCGATACAAGAATATGCGCATTTGCTATATCGATTGCATTATACAAAAGCACATCGCCTACGGCATTGGATGGAAGTCCTGAGGTGCCTAGAGTTGTCGCACCAGAAAAACCGCCGATGAACCCTACAAGATCGGTTATGCGTATTTTTTCAATTTTTAATCCAGTGCCGCCAAATAGACCTTCGCCGTCAAGATATAGATCAAGACCACCATTACCATTAGCAATTAAAAACATGCTCAAAATATTGCCATACGCACTCGAGTCTGAAGCGTTATAGACATCCTCTGATGTCAACCTAATGGCTAGGTACAAATCACTTATATTTAATGGATTTAGTATTACGTTTATTGAATAGTGTATGGTGCCACCGAATTTTTCAGAAACTATTTTAAGTAATATGCCAATATTGAGAAGGACATCAAGATCAAAGGTATCACCACCAGAAATCCCCGCTTCCATTAAAGCATCGTATATTTCTTGAACTACAAAATCAAAGTCCGTACCACTCTCAGAGCCATATATGCCAAAATCTAGCTGTCCTTCAATGGTTAGGTCTAAATACTCAAGATTTTCTAGCGCTACATAGTCATAATCGGCATCATTTACGTCAGGAATATGGAAAGTCTCATCTAAGCGAATATTTAGTCCAAATAATCTTATTCCTGCTATAACTCCATCAGCATTAATCCCAAGATTTAGATCTAATGGAACTGCGCTTAAATCAAGATGTAAATTAAGCTCTAAAATTCCGTCTAGCATCTGTGTTAGATCTAAGCCTAGTGCATTAAACACAGCAAGAAGCATGCCCCTTGTTAGATCCATTGTTAGACCGCCTGGTATAAGCATTATGGATACATACTGAGAAAGCATTAGCTGGTTTTGTATTGATTCTTCACTAGAAAGATTTCTTAGTGCCCCTTCAGAATTACTAGCCCCACCTAATAGTGATCCAAAAAACTCACTAACGTTTTTTATGTGTAATTTTCCAATCCCAAAAACATCAGTCTCTAAGAAAAGATCCCCTCTTGCGTAAATAGCATTCAGTATCTGTTTTTCGTCTGCATTTTCACCAGTTGTAATTCTAAGCCATGCAGAAATACCTGTAAGTATATCCCCCGATACAAGCTTGTTGATATCAATACTTGCCTCGAGATAGATATTTATGCGACCTTCATTTATTCCTAGGAATTGAATATATGTATTGAGATCAATGCCTGTACTATTTAAGAGTGCGGAAAGTGCAGGTGTTAGATCAAGTATTTTATTTAAAGTCTCTCCAGACGGGCCATAATCAGGGTTTGCGGTTAGGAAAATACTAGCCTGAAGAGATATTTTAATTGTGGATGGCATACCACCAGTGTCAGTAGTATGAAATGCTTTATCTGGTAATGATATAACTGGTAGTAAACCTGCAGTTTCATCAATTTTACCGTCAGAACCTTTATTGTCCTCTTGGTCAATTTTGCCATCACCATTGGCATCATACTTAATGATAAGGACTACATCATACACCGCAAAGGTGATTTCTAATACCTCTATAGTGACATTTAGGTCAACTGCTAGGTTCTCTTCAAAATAAATAATTAAGGAAAGGTCTCTTAATGCCATTGGTAACTCAGTACCTAGAAGCATCTGTATCAAAGCACCGACAAAAATTTCGGATATGAGAATTGATACTCTTTCTGGAGCTAAAATTATGTTTATAGCACGTATCCCGTTAGCACCTTGTCCAGATTCCTCCTCGTCATTGGCTGGGATGGGTAGTGGTAGCTCACGGTTGCCATTTATGGATAAACCGTTAATGAGATTTGCAATCTGGTTTATAAGTAACGATACATCCTTTATTGCAATATTATTGACACCAAAATAATCAAGCTCAAGATATATTACATTATCTATAAGATAAATACCTATCATTGTTCTGTTTATCGTGTTATCTACAACGACTAACGATAGTTCAGTTAGTAGTTTAGTCGGAATATTACCATTTACTATCGATAAAATATCCGAAAGTGCTAGATTTATAGAAAGCGAATAGGAAACGTTGACATCGAAGCTTGATAGGTCAAATTCGATTGCTATCCCGTTTAGAATACCAGCTATAAGGTCATTAATCCACCCTACGGTGAATTTATCCTCTTGTTTCACCATACGGAAATTTCCATTCAAGGACAGTCCGATCGTCATGGTTTCTAAAAACTTGTTTATTTCTGCAAAGTCACTTGCGTTGAATCCCGTTCCATCAAGGAAGAATGGAGGAGAACGGTCAGCTATAATAATTTTAGCGCGGTGAATCAAGGCGATATCAGCATAGATTATATCTACACCTTCTGAATCATAAATTGAAAAATACAGGTTAACAATTCCATCATCGGCTCCAACTATTCCGACATCTAGTAGCTGTAATTTGATTGCAAGTTTTACATCTGGTGCACTTACACCTAGATTCAACATACCAAGGAGAACTGTGAGTATTTGCTTATCAGCAAGTACAATGAGTGCTTTAGATGCATCATCAACATTTAGTGAAAGTAGTGCTAGAAGCTTTCCAATATCAAAACCGCCACCTTCAGTTGGCTCCTCCGAAATGCCCTCCTCTTGAGCTAACTGGTAAAGAACATTTGCAGTATTTCCTAGTAGTAAGGAGTTTGCAATGTTTGTAATGAATATATCTGGGGAGGTAATAAGTAACCCTTGTAGGTATGGATTCTGTCCAATCCCTTCAGCATTTGATGGATTTAATAATGATATGCCATCTAAGATTGCTCTAATACCGACTTTTTCTATTTTCAGTCTCGGTAATCGTCCTAAAAAGCTTAGAGCTGGCATCTTTTCTTTAAGCCTATCAATACGCGATAGGTCGACATATATAGTATCTGACCCAGCATCGTAATAGAGTAATAAGAACACCTTTGTTATATCATCATCAAAATAGAAATTGATACTAAGCCCTGTGTTACTCATATTAAAGATATCAACTGAAGCTGTGATCTTATAGTTTGCTATAAACTCAGCATTCCCACTAACATCAATGTTTATCCCCATGTTAGAAAAGGCTGACCCTAGTAATGATTCCATTAAACCATCAAGGCCAATCCCAACATTAGACTTGGCAATACCTAGCCTTGCGTGACCATCTATCTGTGCGGCGTAGATGTGGTTTTCAATAACATTGTTGACATCTACAAACGAATTGCGCTTAGCCTCTGTATTTATTATTTCAACGTTATTAAAATCAGGCATTTTGAAATATTCGATTCCTTTTATCTCAATTCGTGCGCTGACATCATCGTTTACAATAGCTAATATTTTAATTGAGTTTAAAATATCAGAAGTGTCCACTGAAAGTCTCAAGCCTTGTAAGCCAATATCACCACCAGAAAGGAACATATGTAATATTGTGTTAATTGCCGCATTATCAAAATTAATGGCAATTAAACTATTTTCCTTGGAAATATTAGAAGAAATTAAATTAAGAATGGTATTGATATCGAGACCCGTTGCCTCAGCGTTTCTAGGAGTGCTTGCATTACTAGGAGCATTATCAGGTCGAATATAGTTAGGATTTATATATTGGTCTATCGATGCTAGTATACTAGATAAAAGCTCATTTATATTCAAGCCAGTAATCTTAATATTGGGTATTATCTGACCATCAGCAGTTACAATTTGAGATAGATCTAGGTACAGCACATCAGCCTCAAGATATGCTTTTACTAAAGTTCGCCGTGGGGATGACCCGTCCTCAAAATAAATCGTTGCTTGTATTCGAGTGTTGCGATAATCAAACGGATCGATATGTATTTTTAAATTTATGATGAAATCATATTTGATACCTGTATTTGGGAAAACTAACGGTACTTCACCTAGTCCAGCTATTCCTAGAGAATCAAGATCTAGCATAGTTCCTAGTACATCTTTTACCTTAAACTGCCCGTTAGGTGCACTGTCAATTCCTATGACTATGTCTGTTTGCAAATTCAAAAGTCCAGCCTCAGGAACTGTGTCCTTACTTGATGCGCCAAAACCAGTGTTTTCAAAACGTATTACTAATTTTGAATCTGACGGGCCCATTGAAAATGGTGCTACCAACAAGTTAAGATGATATTGCCCATCTGGCCATTTGGTTTCAGCCATAGTTGTAAGATCAAGTTCAAGACCAGTTAGGTAATATCCCTCAACGTAGGCTGCCTCTCCAGATGCCGTGTATACAATATTTCCAGCATCATCTGTTGCTGGAATTTTGTCAGATTTAGACGTTATGAACCGCAGAGTGCTCCCACTCATTTTAGGCCAAGCACGTGTTTTAAGAGAATTTAGGGAAAAACCTAAAAGTGATTGCAATAATGGATCCAAATCTGGGAGGCCAAAGGTTTCCCATTTAAGTAGATTTGAAATCATATCGAGCTGTACTAAATCTATTAGTTTATCAATCTCTAATATTATTGTGTAATCAATATTATCTAAGCCGCTCCCTGTAGTGTGTGTCTCTCTTATTCCCGTAGATCGATAAAGGTTCTGTGTAACTAATGTAATAATCGTTGCAAATTTCTCTATGCCTGGTATATTGAGAGGTGCTCCACTAAATAATGCTATCAAAAGTGCTGGTATATCTAGTCCAGCGGACATCAGTGTTCCAGCTAAAAGACTGCCTACTTCTGTTACGTTAATTGCTTCAGTATAATATCTTTGCCCACCAACGTTGACATATAAGGTTTTACCAAAATAATAAACACCTATAATTAAATCGGACTCGCCTCTGCTAGATGCGGTCCTGTCCATGAGTACAAAAAATAGTTCACTCTGTGTATTGTCAGTTAAATGTATATTTGCTTTAATTATCAGCACATAATCTAGTTCAAGCTTTGTTATGTGATCGGTAAATTTGTAATCTATTTCTAAATCAATAATATACCAGTCAGGATCTCTAGGTGCGATAAATATATTAGAGGTATTAGCTGAAACTTGCGCCATGGCACTCTTGTAGACGTCGTTGGAAATTCTTTTTTCCTCAACAACCGTACCATTGCCAGCCAAATTGCTGTTTTCTACAAGATCATCACTAGGATCGTAAATTGGTTCATCTCGATATGAACAAGCAATTAGCGTCAATAACAATAATGCCGCAAAAACGAACAAGAAAACTTTTTTAACGTTGGGAGTTTTCATATATTTCGTACTCCTTAAAATATACAATACAGATGCCGTTTGTATAATTTATATTATGGCTGTTAATATCTTTTTTGACATGTTTGAGTTTTCTCAATACGATCCAAATTCTTAATCTCAAAAATGTTATAATTTCTAAATGAATATTTCAAATGCTTAGAAATAACTAGCCCAACAAAATTCATTAAACTTTAAGCAACTAAATATTTTTTCCATTTGAAAACATGCGACTTAGTATACGTCAAAATAATTTTACTATTTATGGTAGAATTTGTCAAGCTCTGTAGCACCAGGCTCGCACGTGTATATATATATATAATAGTAAGGTGAACCATGAAATCTAGTTAAAATGTCGATTTCTTAAGTTAAAAACCGCTTAACTATGCGTTGTTTTCTTTCTTCTTGAATTGTAAGTGATTTGTAAACTAAACTGTTAAGATTAGTTCAGTATGTATTCACAAAAATTTCACATAGCTTAAATGTAGTATTTCTACCTTTCATTCTTAAAAATTATTTACTTTAATAATACTTGAGGCTGTTAAACGTGAATTTCAGACTTAAACTTATCAATTTGTCTTAAAATGAATTCTCTAACGTTTTGTGTGTCATCCTCAATAAGGATTGTTAAATCCATAGCATAAGCGGCCATGCTAAAATTATCAACACCATGTGAGTTTGCATATGTTGCATTTGCTCTGCGTCGGCCTTCAGTTGCAAGATCGTATCTCTTTCCACCAGCTATTTGTGATTTAAAAACACTGAGCATCCTATTGAGTAATGCATCGTGACCGCTAAGATCAAAAACCACTTTATCATTATCAGACAGCCAATCTAAACTCCGCCAGACCTCACATCCATAAAGCTTTTTTGGCCTTATGTCCTTATCTAATCGTCTAATTGCATCTATTGATCTTAGTGCAACATTTACGTGAGTTGGGTGTTTATCTGCAAGATTATGAATATAAATAGTTTGTGGAGAATAAAATCTAACTATTGACTCGAGATCATTTGTAACTACTAAATCATCCCTGTCTTTTAGCGTAGCACTTGTGTGTTTTAACATAATGAGATCGGTATAATCACCAATTCTTGAAGCCTCTCGTTGCTCCTCCCAGCGAATTTCCATCATCTCAGAGTCTGTGCAGTTCTCAAACTCTCCGCTTCTAGGACTTCCCGCACCGTCTGTGACAACAACTGAAACTAGACCTAAATCTAAGCGGTTAATGCATTTTATTATACCCTGAGGACACATTATTTCTATATCATCCTGATGGGCAGAAATTACCAAATCACTACACACACTCTTCTCACCATGATATACTTCTGCTTTATTATTTAACTCTAATATCTTTTTTGACATACTGCTTTTCCTTATTTAGTAATATTTTCTACAAAAGTGTTGCCGCATATGATTGCCCTAACCGTCTAGACATTTCGTCAGGGAGTAGTATTTGTATTTTGCTAGCGCAATTTTCTAATATACTTTTGGCCTGCGCTAAAATAATGTCACCGCCAACACCACTTAGGACACGACCTAAAAGCATTACTGTATCTATGTCGTAAAATTCATTAAACCATAGTATTGTGTAGCCAAAGTATTGCCCTAATTTTTCGAATATTTTGAGTGCTCTTGTATCGCTATCATTTGCTAATTTTTGTATTATTTTGAGTTTTTCAGCAGGTGTGTTCCCTCTTTCCATATCCAAGCCACCCTCGATTGCAAGTCTAATTACAGCATCCTGAGAATGATAAGACGTGCCAACCCCTAAATCTCCACTCCACTCATCCTTGGGTGCATCTAGACTAGCATCAACTGGAACAAATGCAAACTCATTCAAATATCCTTTAATATCAAAATGCTCACCTATATACCCGCCAGCAAGACTAGTACCCATCGCAGTGCCTAAAACGCGACCCTTTCCCGTCTGCAGTCCTCCAGCAAGAGCAGTTACATCCCCATCATTTGCAACATTCACATTACAACCGTATCTTTTAGCTAGATTTTTATATAATCTAAAGCCCTTTTCTTTGACATCTGTCTCGCTAACTTGGCGAAATAGCGATGACACTCTAATTTCACCATCTACTATTATCCCTGCGGTAGATACTCCTATGCAATCAACACTCCCATTAAGATAACTAATTGCTGTATCTAAGCTATCTAACACCCCTGAAATATGATATTCAATATTAGATTGCAATTTTGGATTCCAAACAGTTTCCTTTTCAAAAACAACTTCGCCGTTTACACATGCGCTCACCTTGCGGTCCGATCCACCAGCATCGAAGCCTATTCTCCGCCCTGTTTTATCAAGCTTTGGCTTTAGCGTATTTTCACAGTCTTTTGGCATCTCTTTAATGCTAAGTGTTTTGAAAGTTAGTGGATGCTGATATACCTTTGTCATAAACTCATAATCAAACGCTCTTTCTCCAGTCGGTGAGTATACTTTTGCAATTTTTTCTCCTAGTAAATCATCGCCACATAGGTAAAATTTGTATCCGCCATAACACCAAAGCATCGTCTTTATATATCTTTCAACGTAACGCAGATTTAAATTATTGAAATCGTTTTTGTAAATAGTTATTTTTTTTGTTTTGATTTCCCCTTCACCACGCTCTAACGCAATAAAAAATGGTTTTCCCTCACTACTAGAAATACCATCCTTAAATTCTTTATGATATAAATACATTGGAATATATTGCTCGTGCATTTTCATTATTACCTTAAATTATAGAATTTCCCAAATCTCTTTGTGAACTAAGTGCTCGCCTTTTTTTAAATTCCTAAGCGGGGATAAACTTTCAATTTCATGAATATTATCACTTATATACGATTCAAAATTGCAACCAAAATCTGGATAATCATCGATTTCAGATTTGACATATTTTGAAAATTTCGTATTACCTAACTCGTAGGTAACACTAATATCCTTTTTAAAAAGACCAATTTTAAAGGGTGCTGAAATATCCTTAGAGCTTTTTAGTGTTATTTTATTGTTTTCAATATCAATACGCGGATCCTTAATATCTGAGTATGACCAAAAAACCAAATTGCGGTTTGGTAAATACCCATTATCTTCTGTGTCTAAATCGAGCGTTTCGACGCCACCAGGCTTGAGAACAGTAAGATTCCATAGTGCTATCTTTCTAGTACTAGAAGCTAAATTTCTAGCTCTACTTATTATCTCGACCTTGTTATCTTCTAAAAAACACACGCTTAATTTTATTTCAAAGGAATCTAGCCTTTTTGGTGGTGAAAAAACTACACTGTAATTTACTATCTCATAATTTACCACCCCATTATCGGGATAATAAGTTAACTCATTTTCTGGAGCTAGCCAAATTCTGTGCCCACCATAAATTTGCCACTGTTTACCCTTACCATAGTAATCTTGAACGTCCTTTGTTATTAACTGATTAACGTCATTAAAAAAAATGTTTTCTCCGTTAACTTTTGATAATGATATAATCCTGGGACCGACATCAAGAGTTACTAAAAGTTCTATAGCCTTGCTTTTTAAACTTAAAGCTCTGCCTAGAAAACAGGTTGTTTCTTTAATCGTTATATCGCTTGCGCTTTGTGACACTTTTGTCAATTATTATCTCCTTTAATATATTTAAATTGTCTCTTAAAAACCTCTTGTGTCTACTTGTTTTTTACTTGTGTTTTTTTACAAAATTTAATTTTAGGTATAGGCGTGTTTTTTAGCATTTTACCTAAGTAATAACAGCTATTGTCAAATAGTTTTCTGCTGAGGAGTAGATATTGATACTAACGCCAACACCATGTATTGCGCGAACTAGATCAAGCATTTCGTTTCCAAATTCTTGTATTGCACTAGATGAATCACCATCATAGGATTCTTCAATAAATACAGGGTCGAGATAAATCTCAAGCCATAAAATACCACTAGTAGCCTCCCAGTCAATTGAATTCCACCTATCGTTATTTATATATTCTGCTAACGTTTCTATTTCTTCTATACTCGATATCGTTGCATCAATTCCATCAGCGTATTCTAAATTAACAAATGCTCCGTTTTGCTCAATTGCACTCGAAGGATAAACACCTTCAACAATGTGGCCACTATTTAGCATCATTGCATCGGTTACAAGTAGGTATGCATGTGTTTGATATTCATAATTCATATCTACACCCTCTCTAACAGTCCCCCACGTTGCATCGCTTGCGTACCATTTACCATCAATAAACGTATTGTTCCACGCGTGGCCTACAATACGACCATTGGCCATTATGGCATCGCCACCTACCCATACGGATTGTACCCCATCCATCCAAGACAGTAGACTAAACGCCTTTGCTGTCCCATCACAGACTGCCTTATGAGAAATAAATACTCCTTCTAAATAGAAACCATCAAAGTTAAAGACACTTTCAACAGAGCTCAGTGCAGCTAATTGATGATCATATACAACATTTAATGTCAAGTAGTCATAAATTGCGTGGATCTTCTCAGCATCGCTCATGCTTGCATCGGATATTCGATATAAAACCTCACGTGCGAGTGAATACACAAGTGCAGCCGCTGAATTTTCAACTGGCAATGGTCTAAATCCATGACTTACTGCAAAATATAATTGCTCGCTAGTAGTAACGCTTATTGTTCTTTCTTGTGGCAACGCATCTATTGATAGAGCTCTTTGTCCTGGTGAATCTGTGTAGTGTCCAGCAATTGGGCGTTTTTCAATTCCTAAGCCTGTAGTTGATTCTAAGTCTCTTTCAGCTGGCGTGCTAAAGGCCACCTGTAAAACTATGTTTGAATTGCCATCTACAAGTATAGTGTAATTAAAAGACCCCGAGGTCATATAACAATCACCTACTACAGCAACAATTTTGAATGCGTTTATTTGAGCTACCGAATATGTCCCGCTTCCAGGTGACAAATTGGCCGCATCGCCCTTAGGATCGTACAAGTCCTTAATTTCGTCATATGTGAAGGGTAAATAGATTGTTAATGCATAAGCTTCTGGATGTTGTTGTCCTTTGTATGTCGAAATCTTATAGTGAGCTGGACGGAAAGCATCGACATAACTTATTAATTCGCCCAATTCCTCTAAGCTACTAATATATCGGTTATACCCAGCATGCTCATTATTTAACATTTCGTATTGTGAGCTGGCTATTGTATTTCCTTCATATGTGAATTTTTTAGTATATCCATATTTTGAGCTCTTAATCCTAATTGTAAAGGTCTCACTTAGTGTTGCAATGCTACTAGGAACAATAACACTGTTTGGTGTTGGGAAATATTCAGGATGGCTTGTAGTTGAAAATACTAGCTGCTTACTTAAATCATCTTCGTTTTGCACAACCACGGTATATGTAGCATCATATGGTAGCGGATTCCATTTTACGTGTGGTAAATATTCTTGTCCGTTGAAATAGCCATCAAAATAGACACCGCTTATGTCGCTACCAGATTTAATATTACCTACAATACCCACATAAACCATTCTTCTAAGCGAGGTGTCTCTTACGCCATTTACTGTAGGATATGCAATAATGTAGTACTCTCCGTTATCCGTTGCCGTAAAATTTAGCATGCCTATAATTCTGCCGTCACTAGTTTGAGGCATTGTCGTTGTTAAATATTGTTCTCTAGCAATGATTTCAGCTTGGTTACTTGGATCGTTTATATCAATGTAATCATCTTCGGTTAAATGAATTACATGCCATACATAATTGTCTGGAGGATATTGATTGGCACCATGTGTGATGGTAAATAATATAGGTTCCTCAACTGCAAATGAGGTGCGAGAATCTTGCTTGATAACATTAAATGTCCTGAGTGGCATGTAAATGTTTATGTCGGAAAGATTAATAGTCTGTTCGTTGTCAACACTTTTTAGTTTGGCACTGATCTTATGTACACCAGCAGTAGTCATCCCAATACTAGATGGATTTATGAAAACGCTTTTTTCATCGCGAATATTGCCACCAGGAATTTCTGAACCATTGCGTTGCCAAATAATTTCTGGATTTGGATCGCATTTAGATGAATTTAGTTTATATAGATCTAGCCAAAAAGGCTCAGGTTCGCCTACAATTTGTTTGTAGATAGATTGGACATTGTCTCTTACGTGAAGGTTGTAATCAAGTGGCGCATATCCTACGATTACCCTAATCGTAGCACTAGCACCTGTTGATTCACTCATTCCAGTTAGTACCTCAATGTTAGTCTCTCCAGGCATAATAGGTGTAACAACACCGAATTCATTAACTGATGCAATTTCGGGATTTGTGCTGATATATCTAAGCGAAACATCTAGTGAAGCATAAATAGGTTGAATTTTTGGTACAAGCTGATATGGGTCTTGGTCAAGCGTTATTTTAATCGATGACGATTCGAAGGAAATTCGCTCTATTTCGCCAGTTTTCACTGCAACACTAATATCAACATATTTTTTTGGATTAGAAACGCTTGCAACCCTAACAGTGCAGTTTTTGTCCTCGGGTGTTACGCCAGCTATAGCTCTAACTAAACCAGTAGATGAAATGGAAATGAATTTCTGGGAATCGGTATCTGCAAGAAAAAAAATGACGTTTCGGTTAGATGCATTTTCGGGTAAAACGCTAGCAACGATTTGAAACTCGCTGTATTGCCCCGAAATAGCAAGCTCAATACTGCTTGTATTGACGATAATCTGGTCAACTTGTATCGCTTCTGCGCACGCAAAGAAAGAAAACGCTAAAATTAACGCCAAAAAACTAACAAATATCAGTAATTTGCTTTTTCTCATTACCGCTCTCCTAGATTTATCCTTGTAAATGTGCATATCGGAGCACCTTTCACAAAATTATAGCCTCTTTAAGTGGTTAACAATTAAAAATTAGTTTCGCACTAAAAACAAAATTTGTGCCAATTAATTTTTCTTCTGATTTTAATAAGGAGCTCTGATTTTTTCAAAGCTTTATGTTCTAATGATATACCTTATGAGAGTTTTTGTCAATATTTGTGTGTAACTTTTAACATAATATGTTTTTAAAAGTCACTGTTCACACCCTATATGAAAACAACAAC
>JAITQU010000044.1 GCA_031288735.1 Christensenellaceae bacterium | reverse complement strand
AACTGCAGTATTTTCCTTTAATTTCCGCATAAAACCTCGATAAATTATGTCTATAAAACAATTTTCACATCATTAGATTAACACAATAATCTAAATTTACATTTTGACGGTCGAACCATTACTGGCTTTCTTCTAATCTATCAAAGAAAATTTCAGCAACTATACCAAAACAAATATCAAAAATGTCTTGTTCTATTTTTCTCTCAAAAAACCCGCTATTCCTTGCATCATCTAATATTATAGTTAACGTTTCTAAGTCAGATACTGTTGTAATAGGATCACTTACTGCCGCATCTACTGCCTGTACTAACTCAAACAGATCTGATGAGATGTCTTCTTCACCCTCGGCTAATGTGATTGATGCTAGTACGCTCTCCTCTTCCAAAGCAGGTTCAACGCTTGAATCATTAATTGTTTCAACAATCTCTGATGGCAAAACCTCAATAGCTATTTGCTCCGTGGTTTCTAAAGTTTCTAAAAGTTTATTTTCAATGAGCGGCTCTGCTATATTAGAAGTTTCTTCTAAGGGTTCTTTGGTTACTGCTATCAATTCATCAATTGTCAGTTCGTCTTCAGCAGTATCCATGTCAATTTCAATTATTTCATTTTCAACTGTGTCGACGGCATCTTGCCTGTAAACTTCGTCTACAGCATCATCTACTGCAATATATGAATCTTCATAAAGTGTTGTATCTTCTAACGACTGCTCTTCCTCAATAAGATTATCGAACAGCTCTTCATCGATACTTGTTTTAACTACATCTGGCATGGGAATAAGAACAGTTTCATCTATTACTGGATTAGCAACTATTTCATCTACCGTAATCTCGTCAATTACATCGTCGACAATTGGATTAGCTACTATTTCATCTACCGCAGTCTCGTCAATTACATCGTCGACAATTGGTGCAGTAACTATTTGTTCTATAACTGCCTCGCTAACTATTTCGTCTATTGCAATATCTTCAGTTACATTTACAATATTTTGACCGTCTTGTATATCATCAAGTTCGTCAGTCTGGAATGAATCTAAATCATGGAAGAGTACAGCATCTATGGGATCTGTGTAAATATAGTTATCATCTGGTGCAGGTCGTTTTGGCAAAAACTCGTTTATTCTATCGTCTGTAATAGAATACGTATCTGTCATTTCTGTGAAATTGTCATCTCCAAACTTGCCTGCTAAAATTCGCTCTATTTGAGCATCAACTTCTTCTATGTTTTCACATGAAAATTCATCCCACGGTTCCCTGTACAGTAAAACATTATTATCAAGAGCATCCAGGTAGTTTCGGATTGAAATAACTAACTTAGTTTCCTGTTTTAATGCTTTTTTCCTTAGTGCAGAGCTTATTAACACATATACTAGTATGGGAATGAATATACCACCGATAATGGTTATAACCGCTCGCGCTATACTACTGATATCTGAAATGAACAGATCCTTTACTTGCACAGTAAACAAAAAGAGCCCTAATAAAATAACTAAAAATCCAAAAGCATGAAAAAAAGATTTTCCTTCCTGTTTTTTAAAATTGATCGTTGGATCGTTGACGATATCATATTCCGTAATATAATTGGATGGATACTCTGTTTGGCAAGACAAGAAACCAGACCAACCTCTTTTAACAGACTCTGGCATATTGCTAATGGAACGATTAAACAATGCAACATTGTCATCATCAACCATTTCATTTTCAATTAAATTTTTTGCACGCTCGTTAAAAAGTGTAGCTAACTTCCTTTTCTTAGAAAAAGAACTAACAATGTTTGCGATCAAAAAAATTAGCACTATAGCTAAAACACTCACGCAAACTATATATATGGCAATCATGAACAACTCACCTACTTTTAAAAAGTTGGGAGCTTCTTTCATAAATGTTGCAATATCATCAAGAAACTTCATAAGCAATCTCCCGTGAAGTTATTTATGTCAATCTTACACTCAAATATTATATCATTTACAAATACATTAATCAATAGTTACTTAAAGTTTGTACAATCAGATAATTATGTGGTTACTGTTCACACCCCATATGAAAAAACGTGGTCACTGTCCATCCTTTGCATGATATTTGGAAAAAGATCAGCACTTTAGCGGGAAAAGACACAGCAATAAGCGGTTCATATGTAGGAAAAGCTCTTTTAAATGGCTATTTAAGAAATGCGCCTTGCATTTATCAACATTAACAATTAATTCAGTTGTGGTGTGAACATTAAACTTTTTATCTACCAAAAATCGTTTGAAAAAACAAAATGTCAACTTCACACTTAGACAATATAGTAACATATTTTAGCAAAAAATAAAAATCTTACAGCAGTGTAATTGTGATTTTTACTAAAGTTTTACCTTCTGGATGGAATTAAGAAATAATGCTAGTAGGTTGGTTGAATATTTAGCACTAAAACTGTTGGGGCAAGTCAGTACAAATTTAATGAAGCTCTCACCTAATTTATGTTTTTATTATACCTCCTCCTCCCCTATTTACACAAATTAATATCCACTCCCTTTTTAAGCTCTTTCTCCACATATTTTTACATTATTAAGGGCATTTCATCCGCTTTTGGCAGAGCTATCCTACTAAGTACGAACAACGCTTCAAATTGTACACCATATTCATCATCATAATATCTCTTTTTATTATACCTCCTCCTCCCCGATTTGCACAAATTAATACACACTCCCGAAACTCTTGTTAATGACATACCTAACTCATATAGCGATACAGATTAAATAATGATAAAATTCTCAAAGTGCTTAGACAACTTATAGCAGATACATCTAACAGCACAATTAACAACAACTTGCTTCAGTCTGTAAATAAAAATCGATATTTCACATATTAATAAATTTAAGAGCACTGTATTAATTGACATAAATTGTGCACACATTTATGTCAATTAATGTGTTGCATAAATTCCAACTTATTTTTGCTTGATTATTATAAAACACCACTGTTTTTGCATAAAACAGCAAACAAAACGGCATGAAGTCATTTTATGTAAATAATTAAGTGGCAAACTCAGGGTCTAGCTGAAACTGCACTAAGATAAGTCCATAGCGAAACACTAGGAGGTTTTTAGAGGTTGCCATAAGTCTACGAAATCTAAATTATATAAGTTTATACCATTGTCTAAAAATTTGAATGTCACGCATTTATAAACTTGGCAACCTCCAAAAACTATTATGAATGTGCCCAATTAAGTAAAAACAGTAAATTTTTTGAGGCTTGCTAGTCGATTTTTCATCAAATTGGGGAGTGTGTATTAATTTGTGTAAATCGGGGAGGAGGAGGTATAATATAAACACAAATTAGGAGGACGCTAACAAAAAAAGATGAGTTAACGAGAGAAGCTGTGTTGTTAATAGTCCAGTTGGCACAGCGGATGGAATAAAAACTATAGATGAAATACATCAATTAACAGCTGGGTTGATGAAGCAAACTCTGGAGAGAATACTTGAAGTTAAAAAGAAGAAGAGCTTGGCTACAAGAAATACCAATACCAGGAAAAGACAGGACAGAACAGCCGTAACGGATATATTACCAAGGCGCTTAAATGTCTCATTTAGTTAGTTTATTTGGTAAGCAAGTTTTGGATGTTTGAACAGCATTCTAACTTTGCTTGGTGGGACACTATTTAAAAATTGATTGGCCTTTTCATAAATCTGCTTTTTAC
>JAITQU010000038.1 GCA_031288735.1 Christensenellaceae bacterium | reverse complement strand
ATATTCAAAATGCGAAAAAAGTACGCTCCGAGCAGGGGCTATTGCTCCACTGCTTTGGTAAAATCGCTGTCGCCCTGATGGTTTTGGTTTTCAACTATTGATTCGCATAGATTGTAAATTCTGCGTAAGCAAAAGCGTCTCTATTTTTATAGCACCAACACCACTTTCATCGGTAAAAGATTTAAAAAACAGATAGTAGCTACTTTTTTGCAATTTGGGTACAGGCACTTTTTGAAGTGAGTCTAAAAGTCTTTTTACAACAGGCTCTTTATGGGTTGAGTAATATGAGGATAAAGAATCTCGTAAAAGTTGCACTAATAGTAATTCTGACAAGTAAACATCTTCAGAGTAGTCAGACTTTAGGTAACCGAGTCTTTTCGATGTTTCTTCACAGAATACTGTAATCATAGAGGTGTCATGTTGCAGGACAAATGTGAACTCTGGAACGCAAAACGAATATGCACCAATGGATATGTTTTGCATATCTTTTAGAATAGTTTGGGTTATGCTCTTATCCAATGTTTTACCGCTTATCCATGCGTGGTTTAGCGTAAGTAAGCATCCTAATAAGATTAATGTTTTTTTCATTTTTTTGATGGTTTACTTGCCATAATTTTTGACCCTTTTTATTGCCATTTCTTTGTCTCTACAATGACACCTTAACATTTCTGAGTGAATAGTTCAGGTTATCGGTCATTTTACCTAAATTTATCTATTTCCCCTATTCCACTTCTCATGACATACCAATTCATTTGTTTTCATTAATTTATTCGGTTAATTCAAAACAATCATTTAACCTTTAAATATCATTACTCCAAGTAATCAAACATATTGAAGTCCTTTATATTGTATTGGGTTTTAGGTATTGTGCTCCGAGTTATTTCTTCTATTCTACTCGTGGAACCTAAGCCAAACCATATTGCTTGTTTCACTAAATACCAATCATCTTTTTTTTCATTTATAGCAAAATATAGTAGAAGTCCTTGCCCTCCAGATGTGTTAAATTTCACAATAATAGTGTCTTTTTCAAAGAATACCTCAGAAAATTCAGGGGATGAATATCGTTGTCTCAACTGCATGAAATAGGATGTATCTTTGTTATCTCTATAGTAATCATAATGATAATCTTTTAAATATATTGGAAACAAATTGTTAAATGTAACCCATGATTCATGCCTCCCATTTTCATTTTGTTTGTACAACACTACTAATGTTGTATCTCCATCTTGTACATTGATTTTTTGCAACCTTGCTACAAAATCAACATGACCATCACTGTTAATATCTATGGTGTCTGCCAAAATATCCCATAAAAGATATCCTTTGGGCAAACAAATATCCGATGGTAAGCGTTTGGTAAAAGAGGTAGTATGTACCGCTCGATTACAGTTTTTCATTTGTGCTAGAGAAACTATAGTACTAATGGTTAATAAAAAAAAAGTAACTATTGCCTTCATAACGGTTCGTTTTATTTACATTTATATTTAGTTTGAATAAGCGCATCAAATTTCTTTTCCCTTTCTGATAAACCAAGTTGTTTTGTATTGATTTTTATGGTAACTGCCGAGACATTATTCCCATCTAATACTGATAAATCTGAAAAAGCATTTAAAATATACCCAATGGCTGCATATATATTTGCCTGAAGGTCGGTTGCCACCATATTGGGGTTGTTTACCCAATTGTAGGAAGTACCAAATAACTTATTGCATCTCTCACTTACTTGCATATAATTTTTCTTCCCTGTAAGTTGAATAGCGCCACGTCCTCTATACTTATAGCCATCACCCGTTTCTGGTCCGCCATTGCCAAGGTCTTCTCGTGCCCCGTATACTTGATTTACCCAACGCTCTTTATTCTCCTGCTTTTGAGAAGAAGTTAACACAATTTTTTTGTACAATCCTTGGCCTTTATTGAGCGTAAAGGAAACCGGAATACGAATGGTATCTGCGTTATTCTTCTTATATTTATATGTCACATAGGCTGTTGCATCGTAATCACCCTTCTCAGATTTTGTAGTATCTACCATTCCATAAACATCTTTAACAGCGTACTTTAAGTATTCCTTATTGTCCCAAAATGATTGTTTGAAAAACAATTTGGCAGAACTAGTTGTATTAAATGTTTTAAGTAATTTTTCCATTGTATAATCCAAATTTTCCTCTTTTGCTTGCATCCCATCTGATTCATGATCTATTTGTGCCAAAAAGTGTGCTATTCTGTAACAAGCATTTAGTGGTGCTTTTTCGAAAGAAGTCTGAAAATAATCAACAGTTATAGGATTTTCTTCTATGATTTTACTTTTAGGGAAAATATCTATTAGTTTTTGATGAGTAATTTTTAATTCTCTGTTACATTTGCTACACGGGAAATCTGCTGTTACACTTTCTTTGCGCAATGTTTCCAGTTCTTTGATAATGCGTTGGTCAGCACGGCTACTATTTATATTTAGCGAAGTGTCGGTATAACTTCTTATGGCACTGGTAAAAGCCTGTGTCTTTTCTTTTATAAAGTGAGAGCCAACGGTAGGTGTAGTTTCCATTTGCGTGCGGACTCTAGTTTTGGCGCTTACGTAATCTTCTCCGCCATCTTTTAATCCTATCCACAGCACATCAATTCTAATGTGTGGCTGGTTAGCAGCGCTAACGTCCTTATCAACAAATTTCTTTATCCCCTCCATAAGAGCAGTAGCTATGCCATTGGGCTTTTCACCTTGCTTCACTACATGGTTGTAAAAGCCGCTTATGTGCACGGAGCAGCCCGTGGAGTCAACGAACTTTTGAACGTCATCACTTTTCGACAACTTATCGGTGTATTCAATCGCCTCCTTCATCATATGCAAGGTTTGCTGGGAGGGTAGCAGTTCGTTGATGTTTACTTCCTGCTTCTGCTGCGGGGTGCTTGCACTGTTGGTGAGTTGTTGTGCTACCGCAGGTTTTAACCCAGGTGCCGCTACCAACATCAGAGCGGCGTTAATAGCATGGCTTTTTGTAAAAACACTACACTTCATTTTCTTTTATAATTCAAGTTTCCCACTTCTCAAAATAGTTATAAAGTAAAGGCAGCAAAAAAATATAGATTGCTGATTTTATGATAATTACATGAAAGCATTACAAATAATAAAAGTTGTCATTATTTATGAGCGCAAAAATAAGCAATTTAAGCGAATTAGCAAACATTCTACTACCTAAAGAAAAACGACGGCAGATGATTTTTTTGACAGAGTAGAAAGTTTAATTTTTACAGCTTTAACGATGCTCCAAAGTCCACCCCAAATCCTACGCTCAGCACGGTTACCTTCCCGTACAGCGTGCCGGAGATAATGCTTTCTGGGTCGGCCACGTACTTTAGCTCTCCCCCTAAGCC
>JAITQU010000030.1 GCA_031288735.1 Christensenellaceae bacterium | reverse complement strand
CCTGTTTTTTTTAAATTTTGCCTCCCGAGGCGCAATTATTCCATTGAAACTGTGAGTTGCGGAAAAAAATTCTATTATTTTAATAAATTTGGGGTTAAATTTTCGAAATTAAGAAAATTATTTTTTAATTGAAAAATTAATCCCAAAAAGCTATTTTAATAATCGAGTTTTTGCGCAGTCTCATATCATATTTACAAGTAAACAACAATTACTCAAGGCTTTAATTTGCTATTTTTAGTGCGATGCTAAAAGAGGATTAGTATTAATTGTTTGACATTGGAAGGCCACTGATACAATCGAAATTGAACTGAACATCGACTTCAGGTCTCCACTCCTCCCCGATTTACACAAATTAATATACACTCCCTTCTAAATTGTCATGAAAAAACAGTGTTTTTAGAGGTTGCCTTAAATTCATAGATTTTTCTACATGAATTGCTCATCTGATAATTGACTTCTGTATGTAGCGAGTTTTTCGCTTTTTTCAATATCGAAATAGTTGCCTTTTTCTACTATCAGGCCATTTTCTATTATTATTATTTCATCATATTGCTGTAGCGTTGAGTCGTTAAATTTGTGACACACGTTAACAAGTGTTACATCCGTCAACGTCAATAAATTATGCTCAACTATACTCGCTGTTGTTTTGTCTAAACTTGATGTAACCTCATCTAATAGTAATATATCACCACCCCGATACAAAGCACGCGCTAGATTAATACGCAACTTTTCGCCACCAGATACTTGATGCACCTCCTCATCAACAATCGTGTCTATGCCAGCAGGAAGCTGTGAAATAAAATCCTTAAGATGCGTAAATTCAATTACATCCACTAATCTCTTATCGTCATTGTTTTGCAAATAGTCAATGTTGTCTCTTAGTGAACGATGAAATAGATAACAATTCTGTTGCGCAATTGCCACAACTGATGTCACTTCGCTCTCAGTAATATCAAGATAATCGCGACCATCGAGGGTGATTGTGCCCTCAGTAGAATCGTAAAATTTGGCAATTAGTTTTAGTAATGTAGATTTCCCACTACCACTTTTCCCTAATATCAAATATTTCTTTCCTTTTTTAAACACTACGCTTACGTTTTCGAGTATTTTTCTTTCGCTTGTCCCATAACTAAATGAAACGTTTTTGAATTCAAGTGTCTCGCAAAATGTAGTAGAAGTAGTGGATGTGCTATTATTTCTTTTAAAAATAATACTGCTAACTCTATCGCGCATTCTCTTGCTACCTAAATAATAGGTGACAGCACCAGCAACACCATTTATGGCTCCATAAAACGACATCCCAATTTGAACTATCGATAGTACAGCACCTATTCCAACTATTTTTAAGATTACAAAATAGCAGGTAAGTCCAACAAGCGATAGCATTGCCACATTTTGAATAATCGTGGTTATACCATCTATTACAGCCTCAACAAGGGTGCGTTTTTTCCCAGCCTTGAATACAATTTCGTTTGTTGAAACTATTTCATTAAACGATTTTTTTTCTGCCGCAAAACTTTTAATAATGCTGATGCCCTGTAGGTTCTCTTTAACAGATCGAGCCCACAATTTCGTTGCATCAGAATGATTGAGCGATGCAATATCTAATTTTTTTTTGACGAAAAACGGCAATATGCCCATTAAAACGGTCATTCCTAGCATGAGTAGTGCAAGCTGATAATTAAGAACAACAGCGGCAACAAACGAAGAAACAACGGCGACAATTCTATCGATTATATGAATAAACGACCACATTGAGTCGCGAACCTGTTTTAGGTCGTTTGTCATATTGTCGTAGTACTTTGAAGAGTCTTCCTTTGCTATGTAGTTGTATTTTGAATTGATAAGCGTTGAAAACATATCATTCTGCATTTCACGAAGCACCCTTGCCATACAAATTCCAGAATAATAATGTTTAACCCACTGCATCGCACCTGTAGCAATTGTATAAATAAGTGCTAGTGCAAAATTCACAATTAGTTTTTTTGTTTCAATTCCATCCGCTACGGAATTAACTAGATTGCCATAGACAAGAGCAAGCCCCGTTACAAAAAGGGTACGAATTGTATTGATTGCGATAAGTATTGTAAAGCGCGATTTATCCTTATAGAGATATCTAAGCAAAGTTTTATTCCATCCTCATTAAATTATCTACTAGCCTTCTAGTTGAGATAATTCTAAACGACATTTACATAATAAAATACAACCACTAACTCAAAACTAATTTTGTAAGTCTTTAAATCATGTTTGAATGTTAGAAATGAACACAATAATATTTTTTATCAGCTAAAATTTTAGAAAACAAATGAAGATTAGGTTTTCAAAGCTTTAAAATCATGCTTTGATGACACTAAAACTAATTGGACTTTCAATTTCTATATTTTGCTGTAGAACACAATACTTCGAATTGCAGGAATCCCTCGTGCTTGTTTTATTACCACCCTTACCTTATATGTGCTCGGCGGATTTCTGAGGAGGACAATGCTTCTGTTTCCAACAGTATTTCTATCAGCTACAAGTTTCCACACTCCGTTGTTGTCAATCCAAATTTCGTAGGCCTCAATCCTTTGTGAATATGTCTCTGTTGAAGGACTCTGCGTTGTGGAAAAATATTCTCTTAGATCTATGCGTCCAAATTTTGTTTTATAAGTGAAGAGAAATTCGACTATGTAAGCACTATAGCTAGGGAATATATATTGCGTCGTATCAGAATCACTTACTAGGCCTGACAATTCTGTATGCTCTCTCAAATCAATAGCGTTTCCTATGTGCACTTTTATTGGTCTTACGTTTGCGCGTAGTGTTCTGTCAATTTCAACACCCAATTCTTCTAATCTTTTTTCATCCTTTGGATCAAGTTGTCCACTTGGCATCGGTGAAATTTTGAGCATTAGGTTTGCATTGTATCCCACCGTTTTAAAATATAGTTGCTTTAAAACATATAGTGCTTTTGGTTTTTCATATGCACTATAATAATCACCCTTTCTTAGATTGACGGAAACCTCAGGTACTGAAAATGTTAGCGTTTTCCCTGCTAAGGCAGTACGCGTATTATTGCTACCATTTAAATTTTGCGAATCGACTACGCACCAGACCTCATCGCCCACACTATCTACTGAATCGCCAACTGCGTGCACAAGGTTAGAATAATTTTTAAATGAAACCAGGGCGTAGCGTTGTTGTTCTCCTATAATGCCAATAAACCTTTCATAGTCGTATTTAAATCCAGGTTCGATATTTTCGCCATAGGTATCGTCAAACAAAAAATAGAAAATCTCACTCCCTGTGCGCTCTTTCACTACAAGCTCTTGAAGTTGTGCGGCAACATAATCATTGTATTGCTCAGTGCCATAGAAACTTGCATTCATGTCATAAAGTGAGTAAAAAATACCAAGCTTTAGATTAAAACCATCGGCACTAGTCACAAATTCTGACAAAATGTCACCATTTCCATTTTTGTAGGAGCTATTCTTTATAGAATGCGCAGTTGTGTCTGTAGACCAAAGGCAGAACCCATCAGCCGCCTTAACGTTAAGAATAGCACCCTTGGCCCCAGCTGCATTTAGAGACTTGCACCACTGCTCTGTGCTAACGTTTTGAGGATTAAAGGATTTGGGGTCTTCCTTGCCATCGCTAGTTAGAGTCCTACTGATAGAACTCATACCAAAATTAACAAAACCATAGTATTCAGTATCTAGTAAACTCTTTTGTTGCTCAGTAGGATACACAGAATTTAAAAAGGCTATTTCCTCTCCATCCTTTGCATATCCATTATTGTCAGTTCCAAAGCCTCTTGAAAATGATTCATTAGCACTACTATATTTAGTAGACACCACCTCATAAATATTGTACTTGTATGTTAAGTACAAGAAAAGTGAGCCCACCGTAACTATTGCCAAACTAAGCAATACAACAAGTGCAACTAAAATGTATTTTTTAAGTTTTGGATTTTTTTTCTTTGTTTCTTCCATAATTAACCTATCAATATTATACACTATTTATGACTTGTAAACAAAAAAAAATTTTTTGATGTTAAAATGTTTTACTTTTTATAAACTTAAAGTAAGTTTACCCGCCCAATTTCACATAGCCCACTTGAGAATTTTATTAAGACTTCTTGATATGTTATAATATGTTTTGACTATCACTACTTTTGATTTTTGAATTTATGACGATTTAACCTTATGTGTGAAAAGTCTCCCGCCTCTATAGGCGGTGAGATGAATCTCACACCTTGTTCGACCGTCCTGTATTGACACTTTGAGAATTTGTGAAAGATTCAGTACATATAAGGGAGGTCTGATTTTCGAGAGGACCTGGATAGTAATAATCATTTGCGCAAATGGCTTCGATTACTCACCTCATAGCGCATTACATCGAACCGTGGGACGCACGGGAATAGCTTGGTTAACATCCTGACGTAAGCGGGAATTCAAAAATAGACACACCTCAAACGCCGTCGCATTAGGCGGCGGGAGTGTCACGCCACATTTTATATTCATTATGTAGTTTGATTAGATTTTGTCGATTATTAAAAATATTCAACCCTTGTATGAGGTGTATAAACAGACCATTTCTGAATGGCTAAAAAAAATCAAAATTTATGCGGCAATTCATTTTAGATTCTACAACATACTTCTTTAGTGTATGCTACATCTTTTGTCATTTGACTTTTTGCTATTTTAATGTTATATTATTTGTGTTATTCTTTCTTTCGTTAGGTGTGGCTGGTGAGTATGTCCAATAGACTAAAATTATCTCTATGTTTATTAATATTGGTGCTACTTTTTTCTTTTCTTGTGGCATGCACTGTTTCTGGAAGTGAAAACGGTGATCAACTAGTTCTTGTTAATACCGAGGCTCTTTATGTCACGTCCGATAACCTTGATCTCTCTTTTATCCACATTAATCAGTTAAGCTCAGACGGCACCCTTGCCGCAACGTATACCCTTTCTACTCTAATGCTTTCTGATAAGGACCTTGCAAGTTTATCTACTGAGGGTGTAAAGAACATAACTGCTTTGATTGGCAATTTGTCACTAGCTATCACAATAAACGTTTTGCCACCGTTAAATTTTCCTGTTTTCTCCGTTACACTAGATGCGGCACCTGGGTACTTCGTTCCACAAGCTGGAGAGGAAAAACATTCG
The DNA here is from genome assembly GCA_031288735.1 of Christensenellaceae bacterium. GTDB lineage: Bacteria > Bacillota > Clostridia > Christensenellales > DTU072 > JAITQU01. The sequence goes on along the minus strand of JAITQU010000030.1, from coordinate 25,844 downwards.
ACAGCTGTAATTCAAACAAAAACGCCAGATGGATTAGTTAGCCAATTGCCTTCACCTGTCTGCGATGGATTTGACTTTACTGGCTGGTATAAATCAAATGGTAGTAAGGTTGCACTCCCATACCAAATAGTTAATGATCATACCCTTACCGCTGGTTGGGTTAATTCTATAAAGAGAACTGTCCATTTTGTTAATAATTCTGTTTCTGGACATGATAGCACAAGCACTTTCCCAGATGGTGAAAGTTTTTCCTTCCCGCAAGCACCATCTATCGTGGGTTACAATTTCTCTGGCTGGAGATTTGGGACATCTCCTGATGCGCCAATCTATTTAGCGGGACAGACTCATATTGCTAATGCAAATAATATGTACTTTTATGCAGTTTATGCACCAATTACCTTTAATATTAATTTTAATTTTAATAATACTACAATAACTCGCATCATCGGATTTCGTGCGACATTACCTAGTTATGATATTCCAAATCTAGAGGCTACAGTTGTTGGTAAATCTCACATATGGCGAGATCGTAGGACTAAACTTACTCCTGTATTTTCAAATATTGAATCGGATATGGAAATCGATGCTGAATACAGTACAAACAATTATACACTAAGCTTCTATTTGCCGTTGCCTGGTGCCGTTGATCTAGAGAATTTATCAATTGATAGTTATATGCTACAAGACCAGGTGACAATTCCATACAATGAGCATATGCCAAATCCACCATCCGTCGCTGGTTACGATGCTCAAGCTGGTAGAGTTGGTTATTCTGGTGCTTGGAGGTATCATTCTCAAGGTCGATATTCTACTGTAGAAGAGGCACAAAACGTTCTCTCCTCTGGAATAACGTCAAATTACAACTTTTATGCTCGTTATACAATACTCAAATTCAAAGTTGCATTTACATATGGCGATGGCACTGATAAAATAACTATACACCGTAATGATGTCCCATATGGCGAATATATATATCCTACTAGTTTACCAGATATTGAAGCTGAGTTTCCAGCTAAATATTATACTACCACCTGGAAATACTTCAACACCTCTTATACTCAGCCTATTCAAATAACTAGAGATATTACCTTTGAGGCTACACATTCACAAAATCCATTTGCAGTTGAAATGTATTATCCAGAAAAAACTGACAATGGTGTCGATATAGATTATTCAGACCTTTCATATCTAGGCATTAGCACAAATACGACTACAATAAGATATGTAACGCCTGGACAAACGATAACTAACATTCCCACATTTGGTAACGATCCGCAATATGAAATCATAGGATGGAAAAAGTATGGTAGTACTTTAACTCTTACATTAGAGCAATTTGCGCAAACTCAAATTGAAGATTTTTGTGAGCTTGAAAACTTAGGATATTATACTGCAGTTGTTGGCATTAAAAAATATACTGCAAACTTTAACAAAATTCAAACTGTGTCTATAATTGATAACACTCCAACATATGTATTTGTCTCAAGCATTGTTTCAATCCCATACTCTACAAAAATAAAATTTGGGGCTAGTGGTACAAACGAAACTGAAATGATACCATTTGATCCCGCTCAAAACATTCCAACCTACTCAGATAATTCTACTAGCGATTTTAGTTTCATTGGTTGGCATTCAAGTACTGATATGTCGACTCGTGTTGTTGACTTTAGTAGTGGCTACACGGTCGTTGATAACTCCTCTTTCTATACTGAATGGGTTGATCTTGCTAAAGGCACTGAGGGCTTGATATTCGAGGCGTTTGGCAGTGGCTATGAGCTTGTTGGGTTTTCGCCATCTAATTCTACTGTATTTGAAACCCTTGTTATTCCAAACCTGCATTTACAAAAGACGGTCCTTTCAATCTCTGGATCGGCTTTTAGTAACGCATATACTTATACAATAGACAACCTCCTGTTTGGTAAGGATCTTGAAAACATTGAAACTGGTGCATTTAGTGGTCTACCAACGCTAAAATCATTTGGTATAATCAATGACGAAGTTTCCTCTCACTTTCTTATTGACGATGGTATAATTTATAAATATATCAATGCTACCGAACTTGTTATCTTAGCTTATCCTGCAAGTAAGGGTGCAAACAATGCGAATGGTAGTCACGTCATCTCAACACAGGTTGGGTCTTTAAATGTTATAGGAATTGCAGATTATGCGTTTGCATTTGCAAGAGGACTAGTCGAGATTGCAATTTCCGATACCAACGCTGACTCATTAGTTTCCATTGGTAATCGAGCTTTCTTTGAATGCTTTGAGCTTGTTCGACTATGGATCTCAGCTTATGTAGAAGAAATTGGCGAGGAGGCTTTTGCTCATTCGAATTTTCTCAACGACGTTTTCATTCCAACTAATAGCCAGATTAGATCTGTAGGTAAAAATGCTTTCTTAGATACGCCATGGCTAATACTACAAGGAGAAATGGTTATTCTAGATTCTGTTTTATTAAGATATACAGGAAATGCCGAAACCTTACGAGTAGCTGATAATATTAAGTTTATATCTGATGGTGCTTTCTATCCAAACGGCAATGTAATGAACCCACTCAAAACAATTTTGTTTTCAACAACCTCTGAGCTTCTTAAAATTGATTCTGGTGCGTTTTCACATACCCTTGTTACTAGAGTTATTATACTAAAGCAGAGTGGTCTTGTAGAATTTGCAACCGATTCATTTGGTGCTCAAATAAACGGCGAGCGTACCCTTGAGGTTTACAATTCTCAAACAGTTCTAAGTTATCAAAGTGACAGCAAAGTATTAGATATTTTCGCTATCGAAAATATATTTGCATACAGTGGCGACTAAAATGAAGCATTTGACAGATACTATGCATCTTAAAATTAACAGGCTTAAGCATTCCTATGATACTGATGCTAATATAAGAAACTATTTTTTAGATTGTAAACGTAATCCTCATAACTTCGAATTAATACTAATTGATGCCGTATGGAATAGTCATAGCATTTCGGATATCAATATTGAGCAGGTTGAATTTTCATCGGAAAATCCCCATATTTTTGCTGCGCTTCGACAATATCGCCTTTTTGAGCGTGAGTTAGGTGTAAAGATTACTTCCTTAAATAATATTATCAAATCATGCCCTCAATATTCTAAAAATTGCAGCTCTACTAGACATCGCACTGCGGTCATTTCTTTCGTAGCTGAAAACGACTCCGTACTTGACTATGCGTTATCTGTTTTCGTTGACGCTCAAGATTCATTATCACACGCTGATTTTGCATATTCCTCCGTTTCTAAGCTCATATCAAATAATGCTAGTACAGTTTGCATCCTAAAAACTGACAGTTCTCTAGAAACTGAAAGCACTACGAAATCTTATACACTTAGTGTGCACACTCTTGAATCGCAACTTTTATCGAACGTAGACAACTTAAGCAATACAAGAATGCCAAATGCGGCATTCTCCTTAGGTGTTTTAGATCTAAGAAGAAAAATTAAGGAATTTGCTATAGGTGACAGTATTATTTTGGCAAGAGCGACAGGATCCGCATTGGCTCGCTCTAATCTTTTTAAAAATCTTTTATCAAACACCGCAGCCGAGGTTTCTTTAAAGATCTCTATCATAAATAAGGACTCAATTATCGAAAAATTATTATCGATTGGATCTGAATTTGGAATACTTATAGACAAATTCCACGAAAAACCTGATTTGTTAATTTCACACCCATCCACTGACACAATGATAATTGTTGTAAAAAAAAGCTGGACTAAGACTTTAGTTTCCCTCTCAACTGAAACTTTAGAAATATTGGAAATTGGAAGATTAATACGCTCTAAATCTCTCTTAGTCAAAAAACATGGTATTTACTATGCTAAGTTAGACTTATCCTTTTTAATTCATAAAAAAAATTCTAGAACAACCGCTTTTATTAATGATAAATTATATAAAAGCGAAATTAAGAGCCTTAGTGACTTTAAGAGTGATTTGGTAAAAAGTTTAAAGGAGACATCTCAAATTACTAACAATCCTCTTGACACCTCTAAAAAGGAATTCGCTTTCGCCCCTTTCTTTGGAAATCAGCTAATAGAGCCATACAGCGTTGTTGGATTTGATATGTCAAAAATTTCCTCTGATTGTCTAGCGTTGATAGGAACGTCTCAAATTAGTGGTACTAATCATTCTCCCTTTACTACTGCAATAGATAATTGCATTGTTGCACTTTCAAAAATTATTTCCCGTGGGGCATCACTTGCTAATGTTGGTTTATCGTTTAATACTTTCTACCCAAAGGAAAGTAATTGCTCTTTTTTAGGCGATCTTTTGTCTACGACTCTAGGCTTTCACTATATATCCACCTTACTTAAAGTACCAATTCTTGCTAGTAATTTTTCAGCGCAAAATAATTGTACGGCTCTCCATACTACTGTTGTTAGCGTTGGCACAAGCTCTATAGAAAAAACGATAACTCAATTTTTTAATAAGCAGGACCGTTTATATTTACTACACATAGCAAGGGATGAATATTCTATTGCTGACTTTAAATATCTCTTTAAGTTGTATAGTCTAATAAATATCAACATTGAACGTGGTAAAATTTCAGCGGCTAGTGTTGTAACATCTAATATTATTGACGCCATAGTTAAATCCCTGCGCCTTAATAATTTGGGCTTTTCTTTTGTTACACTAAACCCACAACTACTTAAATACAAGCTAGGCGATATCATAATCAGCACAAAGGATATAACTCGATTTGATTCAATCGAATATGAATTTTTGGGGATAGTTGATGATAGCGGAATAATTCGAAGCTCTGATATCGATAGTGAGGAGGATTTCTCCCTTCAATATCCTAGTATGAATCCCGCTCAAAAACCTGATTTTTCTGCCAATCCGCTCTTATCAACTTCTGAACTTAAGCGTGGGCCATTTTCTATTTCCTTGTATTGAAGTTGTTTTTATTTATTAAATCTAGACAAAAATATTAAGTTTTATCCTTTAAGATGCTACACATAAAGTTACATGAATCATTTCTATCCTTCCTTATCAAAACTTTAATTTGCTACAGGAGTGATCTTTTCTGTTTTTTTTTAAGCTATTTCTAATTAAATATGTGAGCAATAAGAGTAATGGTATTAATGTTTTGATTAAGAACACAATATATGAGTAAACCCACATATCTTGAGTTAATAATATAATTGCTACACTCCGCCAATTTGGTACTACTAAAATTGCAAACGTAAAAACGTAAAACACCCCCACAATGCCGTTTTTGTTAAATTTTTTATTTACCATTTTGTATAGCATATTGCATGCCAAGTAACCATAAGTTCCAAGTCGTAATATCATTCCAGGAAAGCTTACTAAAACACTTAACGCCTGCAGTCGCTCTAGAGAATCATAGAATTTAACCTGTCTTGCATATGTGTAATAAGGATTAAGTGCCATTCCTGCATATTTATGTCCTAGTACCATTATTATTGGCAAAAGTATTAGAAGCATAAAAATGATGTAAAGAATTATACTGCTAAAATACACGCGAGTTAAATTAACTTTCTTTTTTAGCTGAGCATTAAAAACAAATAAAATAACCACGTCTAATGACCGTGAAGCCGAAATAAAGGCATTTTTGTTAATTTCAGCTAGTGTACTATCACCAAATGCTGGTAGCAATTTTGAAATATCCATGTCAGAAATTCCAAAAAGTGCGAATGTTATAATTGTTAGAAATAGACACGGCATGAAAAATACTGATATTCTTGCTAACACACCACCACCTTTAATTGTTGCATATGCGCTTGGAGCTAATGTTATTAGTAGTACTACAAAATATGGGGTGTTTGGAATTATTGAGGTTAATATAAATTGCATTATTATAGATGCATATGTTATAAAATTTAAAACGAATAAAATTATATATAGTGATGCGATAACTCTACCAATTAACGGATTTGTTACTGCATTTATTATATCATTTATGTCTTTACATTTAAATATTTTGATTAGTATTATAATTGGGGCATCAATAATAATCGAATATACCAATGATAAGCTCAAAACAATCCAGACATCCTGATTTATATTTGGCATTTTTAAAATTGGCATAAATGTATAGGGTAACATTAAAGCACAGCCTGTAGTTAATAAAATTACCTGTGTTGCGCTAATATTAGGGATATCTCTTTCCACTACTAAAAACTCCAATCTTTTTATACTAGTTAAATATAGTAGGGCAGACTAAATTCACCTACCTGTACTGTTTTTAAGACAACACTAACATTTACATTGGCCTTTGAAAACACCTCATTCCAATTTTCACTAATCCCCTTCCATGCCTTTGGGTCTTTAATATGCAGCTTGATACCTATGCCAAAAATATCAATTCCATAAGTATGTTGCATTACACCTATTGTATTCAATAACTGTTTTTGTATTTTTATTTCGGTGGCATTTTTTATTTTTTCAATAAGGAGTAACATTTCCTCTGAGGTATTTACTTTAGCATTTATTTCCTCTAGCCTTAGGGCACCGCTCACCTTTATGTCTATATTTACCTTCCCATCTACTGTTTTAGGCGTTATCTTAGATGTAAAATTATTGATTTTGACACCTACGTGGAAGCCTTGATCTTTTACAGACATTCGTGTTGTTTTAATAGCTCCCGTTAAAATATTATATACAACCGCCCCATCACTATCTAAAAAACCCATGAACGTGATTCCCTTGAATACGGCTAAGCCGTCAACTATTAAAACGTATTTTTTATTATTTGATTTTTTTAGATCGTTTTGATGCTCTTCCTTCATTTCCTCTAAGACAACGCGTCCGCAAACAGGTTCTATTCCTTTTGTAAGACTGTCAGTTATAAATTTTAGTGTTTCTGAAAACACACCCTCTCCTGTATCAACGGGTTGACTCTCTGCTAAACCATGAATATATTCACCCATTAATGTGGCTAATCCTATATTTGCGCTGTACAATAAATCCTTATATTCATCCTTAATTACAATAAGCCATGGCCTCTCATCATAGTCATCGTTTCTTATAAAGAAGTCAATAAACTCGTTCATAACAAATAAATTTGATGCCATCCTTTCCGTTATAAATCTTACTCGATTATGTGTCCCTAATACTTTTTTTTCAACTTTTTTTTCTATATCTACAATGGCTTGACTCATAGTTTTTCCTTTACCTTTTAACACTAGCCCTATTCTATCCGAACTAGTACTACTATCAGTGTTGCCTTCACTTGTTTTAGTAGGATTTATAATTTCCGCCATTATATGATAGTATTGCCCATCAAAGTCGAAAATGGTACTGTTAACTACTGTCATGTTTCTAGGTTCAACACTTGCATAGCAACTACTAACTACGATTAGAAATATGCTCATAATAATAGATATTGTTAATACTGTCGTAATTTTTTTCATAAAAGACACTCAAATTCTAGTAATTATTTATTTTTGTCATACAAATAATTTAGCTTAGTTTTAATTTAATCTAACCATCTAGACCTTCGAATATTGCCTTTTGCAATATTTCTTGGTCTGTACTCAAGTTCAGGGAGCGGAAAGCGTATCAGTGAATCCTTTAGTTCACTTTTACTTACATAACTCAGTATAGGGACTCCAAATGAATCTATCGATGCTAGCTGAATTAGAACAATCGCAATCCCAGCCGCAATTCCAATAACACCAAAAAGAGCACCTAAAAGTAAAAACACAAGCCTGTAAACAGTTGTAAATTCATTTAGGTTTGGGATTATAAAACTACTTACAGCTGTTAAAGCAACAATCATAACTGTAGGTGCACCAACAATCCCAGCCCTAACTGCTGCATCGCCTATTATCAGAGCACCTACTATTGAAACGGCTGAGCCGATGGTTTTAGGTAATCTTGTCCCAGATTCTTTAAGCAATTCTAGCATTAATATTAAAAATAGTATCTCTATTGACTCTGGAAATGGAGTGTTTGCTACAGATCTAATAATAGTAGTGAGATAGGATACTGGTAGCATTTCTGGATTATAAGTGGTAACAGCTACAGCAAGGCCTGGCAGTAAAACACTTACAGACAATCCTATAAAACGCATGAAGCGCATGAACGTGCCAAATAGGACTCGATGATAATAATCCTCAGCGGTTTTGAAGTTTTCTATAAATAGTTCAGGAATAGTTAATACGTGTGGTGTGCCATCGCAGACAATTGCGATGCGTCCTTCTAAAAGTCTTTTAGCGACTATGTCTGGCTTTTGAGACACCCCAATCCCCGAAACCGTTGAGTAGGGTCGCTTGTCAAGATACTGCTCAAGCTTTCCAGACTCCATTACCCCGTCAACATTAATTTTTCTCAGCTCACTCTTTACTTTTTCAACGATGTTAGTGTCTGCAATTCCTTTAATATAGCCAATTACAACAGTAGTATTGCTTTGCTTTCCAATCTTCATGCTATCCATTATAAAGGAAGTGTTTCTTAATTTTCGTCGTAGCAGAACGCTATTAGTTACTAAATCCTCAGTAAATCCCTCCTTGGGGCCTCGCGTAACATTTTCTGCATCTGGTGACTGAATGTCCCTTTTTTCCCATTTGCGTAAATCGAAAAGGTAATATTCACCTAAATATAATCCCAGAAAGCCACTTAATATTTCAGTGACAAATTCATCAATTGTTTGAACCGTTTTAGAAATTGCTGATGTAGCACCACTTATATTACCATCAAAATCAGCTCTTCGAATAGCTCCAATTATGTCCCTATTTAGAAGATCTCTATCTATAAATCCGTCTACGTATGCTAAAATTCCTGTATCCTTTTTTAAAGCAAGATATTCAACAGTAATGTCAAAGCTTGTCCCTAGTGCTTCTCGAATTTCTAAATATTTATCCTTGATATTCATATCCACCTATGCTCTATATAATCATTGACATTATTTTTATTTATAAACAGATATTATTTATAAATGCACTTTAAATAATAGTTCAACCGTCAAAATGTAAATTTAGATTATTGTGTTAATCTAATGATGTGAAAATTGTTTTATAGACATAATTTATCGAGGTTTTATGCGGAAATTAAAGTAAAATACTGCTGTTTTCGTCATTAGTGAAAGGGTTTTGATTAATATTGTAATATGTGTTTTGACGGTCTAACCATATAGTCTAAACACCCTATATTTTTCTTGCGTCTTCTAATTCTTATGGATATATCAAAGCTAAAAAATGTAGCACTTTTTAGTGTGTGTGACACCGTCTTTTTTACATTTTGACATTATACTAAAACAATACATTTTAAATTATCTAATGAAAAATACTCCTGTTTTTCATATAGGTGTAAAGCAACAAATCATCTATAAACATAATAAATCATAACAAATCATAGTAAATCATATATAAAACATCAGGCATACCTTGAGGTGATCTGTATTAACAATTTTCTTTGTTATTGACAATTTTTAAGTTTTGTTATATACTTATAACAGATAGAAATCACAATTAAGGAGGACATACCACTAATGGGTTTACTAAAAAATATAGAATGGACTAGCGATGATAAAAACACTATTGTCTATAAAGTAAATTTAAAGGATGATTATGTTAGCAAAGGTTCCGCTTTAACGGTACGTGATGGTCAAGTTGCTATTTTTAGCCACCGTGGTAAAATGGCAGACGTGTTCTTGCCTGGCTATTACAAGTTAGATACCACCAATATACCAATTCTCACAAAATTGATGTCTTGGAAATATGGGTTTGAAAATGTATTTCGCTCAGATCTTTATTTTGTCAAAACAACTCAATTTACAAATGAAAAGTGGGGCACTTCGAATCCTATTATTTTGAGAGACAAAGACTATGGTGGCATTCGCATCCGTGGATTTGGGACCTATTCATTCAGAGTAGACGATGCGTTCGTCTTCCTAACACAACTCTCTGGAACAAATTCTACATTTAAAACAGGGGATATTTCTGAATACTTGCGTAGTATTGTTATAATGGGTATTACGGATGCATTAGGAGAGAGCCAAATACCAATTTTAGATATGTCATCAAACCTGATGGAACTATCTAAGGAAGTAGAGAAAAAGCTTTTAAACGATTTTAAGGAAATAGGCCTATCCCTAGTAAAATTTAACTTTCAAAACTTCTCACTTCCAGAAAATCTTGAAAAAGCATTTGATAAAAGCGCAGAGCTTGGTATGCTTGGAAAAAACATGAGTACATATGTCCAAATGGCTCAAGCAGATGCTTTAGTTGAAGCAGCAAAAAATCAGGGTGGTGCTGGGCAGACTATAGGTGCTGGACTTGGCCTCGGCATGGGTGCAGGACTTGGATCTATGTTTGGTGGAATGTATAATAACGTAGGTAGCAACGCAAATGCTAGCATTTCTGCTACTCCTATGACAAACTGCTCTAAGTGCGGTGCGCATATGAATGCAAGTGCAAAGTTCTGCCCAGAATGTGGGGCATCAAATGGTGTCAGTTGTCCAAAATGTAAAGCAACAGTTAAGTCTGGTGCTAAGTTTTGTTCTGAATGTGGTACTGTGCTCAGCGCAAGTTGCCCAAAATGCAAAGCTCAGTTAAAAGATGGTGCAAAGTTTTGCCCCGAGTGTGGAGAAAAAATATAGCTAAAGTAAGTTGTTTCTTGTTTTCTAACAATGGAGGGCACACCTAACGATGAAAAACATGTCTCTTGATGAAATTGAGGATATTGCTATATCTGAGCATGCTACTCAGACTAATACAGCAAAATGCCAGTCTTGTGGTGCAAACCTAACATTTTCACCAGAAAAGCAAATCCTAGAATGCGAACATTGTGGGTCCACAAAAAGCTTCGACATGTCAAACTCAGAGGAATTGGATTTTTCAAATCTTCTCAAGTCGGCAGCACCGTGGTCGGAGGAAACTCGCGTTTATCACTGTTCAAACTGTGGTTCAAAGGAAATATTGACGTCTACCGACATAGCAAAGAGTTGCTCGTTTTGTGGCACCTCAAACATTGTTGTGACAGAGGAGTTAGCTGGGCTTAAGCCAAATGCTGTTGTCCCCTTTCACATTACACATGAAGTTGCCTCCTCAAATGCTGTTGCTTGGGCACAAAAACGATTCTTCGCTTCTGAAAAATTTAAAAAATCCATCAGCACTGATACAGTCAACGGCTTATATAACCCTGCGTTTACATTTGATACTAATACCTTTTCTACTTACAGTGGCCGACTTGGAATACGAAAAACTCGGACAGTCCGTGTTAATGGCAAAACTGTTACTCAATCCTATATGGTATATTTCAACATTGGTGGTACATACTCTTCCTTTTATGATGACATACTAGTTCAAGCGTCAACTCAAATACCTCAAGCTTCATTAGACAAATTACAGCCATTTGAGACAAATAAAGCAATGAATTACACTAACGAGTTTCTACACGGCTATACTGCATCTCAGTATTCAAAGGATGGCACCGCTTGTTGGGATACGGCACGTGGGATGATTGATAGAAATATTCGCAAATCGATTCTTGCAAAATACACATACACAACAGTTGAATCACTTACAATTAATACGAATTATAACAATATTAAATATAAGTACTTACTTCTTCCAATTTATGTTGGACATTTTAACTTTAAGCAAAAGCTGTATAATTTCTTTGTAAGCGGATTTAATGGAAAAGTAACAGGAAAGGTACCTCTGTCACCTATAAAGATAGGTATAACTGTCGCACTAGCACTCGCTGCTCTTTTCTTCTTGGTTAAACTTACTCTTAATTTGATGAATTAAGTTACTGTTTTTAAATTTCATTCCGTATTATTTGGAGTCAATTATGATAAATAGCATTATTTCTTCTCTAACTAAGGATATATTATTAATTGTTATTATTGTATCATCTACACTTATTGTTTTGTGCACAATAATTGGCTTAGTTCTTGTCAAGCGCAAAAAAATTGCTAGTGATGAAAATCCTAACAAGGTTAAAATAATCGATGGTGTTCGATATACTAAGGATGCACGTACATCGACTGATTCTGAAGGAATCGTGGTATCTCACATTGAAGGTGATTTAACATTAAGGCGTGGTTCTACTTATCGTGTAGGTAAGGAAAACACAGTTATTCCAGGCAAATATTGTATTTTATCTGCTAGTGAAGGTGTAGACGTTTTCAATGTTAGAGTCTCTGGATACGTGAGACAATTCTCGCACAATTCTGATATTGTGCTTGCCGATGGTGACAAAATTTGTCCTGTTTCTCACTCAATTATCCTAAGATAATTTCTATATTAATCATTTGTATACTATGTTATAAAAAATGTAGATTGAATTACAAATAATAATTTTTGTATACACATTCATAGTATTTTAACTGTCTTTGTTTTGCTGAGATATGATTTAATTTTCACTATCTAAGTGCTTTTTAATAACTCTCAAAACTCAAATCCGCAAAAATTAAATATATTAATGCGTCTATTAAAGTCAGATGTAAAATTTTTATCCTAAATGTTTTATTATTTAAAACACTATATTTTCAAGATAACGTAAATTTTTTAATAATACACTAAACACCATGTACCTTGGAGGGAAAAACATGATAAAGCAATTGACTGCTTCAACTAGCGAAATTGATGATGTTGAGCTTGCACTATCTCAAATCCTAACACAGCTTGATCTAAAAAACAACCTTTTAAAAAATACAGTAGGGCTTGTTACATGTTTTTCTGAATTCATTGACAGCGGTGTCTACCAATCTTTATGTGATGTGTTACCATTTGAAATAGTGGGCACAACTACAATAAGTAGTTCTGTAGACGGGCACATAGGTTCTATGCTCTTAACAATTAGTGTCATGACAAGCGACGATGTTTATTTTTCTGTTGGGCAAACTCCAGATTTAAGCATTGAAACAGACTTAGATCTCGTGTTTCAGATAGCATACACAAACGCAAAAGTTAAGCTAAAGCAAGATCCAATTATGATGCTAGCATATACTCCTCTGATTTACAATGTAGGTGGTGAAATAATGTTAACAAGCTTGGATGCAATAACGAACGGATTGCCAATTTTTGGCACTATTTCACTAGATCATACCTCCGATTACCATGGTGCATCGACGCTTTGCAACAAATCTGTTTCTAAAACAGCTCTTGTGTTTGTTCTCATTGCTGGAAATGTCACTCCAAATTTCGGAATTGCAGCCATATCTGCTGACAGGATTAGACGTCATAGAGCAATAATAACAAAATCTAATAATAATATATTGGAGTCAGTAAATGGAATATCTACGAAGGATTATTTTTTATCACTAGGCTTAGGTTCTGCTGATGGCGCTATTGAAGGGATAAATGTAATACCATTTGTTCTCGATTATAAGGATGACACACTACCCGTTGTTCGTGCAATGTTTAGTTTTACTCCAGAGGGCTATGCCGTTTGTGGTGGAAATATGCCAGAAAAAGCTATTCTTGCTATCGGATCACTTGACAGAGACGATATTTTACTCACAGCCAAGGAACTTATTAAAGGGGTAGTTGATGAAAACTCCTCAACTGCTCTTGTCATATTCTCCTGCGTATCTAGAACATTAGCACTAGGTGCTGATCCTTTAGCGGAGATGCAAGAGGTTTCTGCCGTATCGAAATCTGTCCACTATCAATTTTGCTATTCTGGCGGGGAAATTTGCCCAGTCTATGATCAAAATAAGAAAAAATGGGTTAACAGGTTTCATAATGATACTATTGTCTTTTGTAATTTTAAATAAATTATAAATAATAATTTTCTATCAAATTAAATAAAAGACTATTTTATTTTTAGCCTGCGTTTTACTTTTTAACTTTGTTTTCTATTTAGACTAACTCTAGAAGTTAGCTCTAGTTTCGACTTTTAGATTTTAATCTAAAAGCATCTAAAACAGCTTTAAAATTTCAGGAAGCTTATGATTTCATATAATGAAAAATATTTACCAGACATGAAGCATCTCTTTAAAGTCGCATTTGAAGATAGTGATGCTTTTATTGAATTTTTCTTTTCTGAAAGACTAAGAGAGTCTGATGTGTTTTTGCATATCGAGGATAAAAAGGTTGTTGGTGCTGCATATTCTCGCACTTTTATATTATCAATTTTTGATAAAGAAATAAAGGTTCCTTTCCTAAATGGCGTAGGTGTATTACCTACTTACCGACTAAAGGGGATAGCTAAGAAACTTATTAAGGAAGCTGTTTTTAAATATACAAAAAACAAACTTCCATTTGTCCTTCTTCATCCGTTTAATGTAGAATTCTATCGTAAATTAGACTTTGAGTCATTAAATTTTGTTGAAACTGTTAATATAACTCGCAGTGAGCGTGAGAATATTAGCTCCAAGGTAATTACTAGTGATGATCTTGATATTCTACTAAATATCTATAATGAATACACCTCTTTTATTCCTGCCTACAAATTTCGCAGCATTAAAGATTTTTCTGAGATTTATGCTACGCACTTTTTAGATGGTGGACACGGCCATATTATATACTATCAAAATAAACCCTCTGGATATATGCTCTATGATAAAACCTGTGTCTATGAGTATGTGGAAATAATACCAGGGCTAATTTCATCTTGTATGCCAGATGGAATAAATGAAGTCACGTCATTTGTAAACGACGGTAAAAACTCATTTTCAATGGCTAAAATTTGTGATATTTATAAATTCATGAGTCTATCTACATTTGTCGAAAACGTAGCTGGCTCTTTTGTATTTCTAATTGACGGGGTTTGCTATGAGCTGAATGTGAAAGCTGGAGTGCTTGAGTATTTTTTTCAATCATCTAAAACCCCCGAATTTTCTCTTACATCTAGACAGATCCTTTCTATTGTGCTAGGTGGTGGTCGACGCTTTGCTAGAGATGTCCCTAAAAACTTTACAAGTATGTTTAAAACGTTTAATATATATATGCACGAAAAATATTGAAAGTTTAACTTGTTATGATTTACTATTACAATTTTTTATAATACTTAACTCTATAAAAGCTAAATTCAATTTAGAGAATATTGCTGTACCTTTAATTTTTTTAGTTTTCGCTAAAAATTATTACCCCAAAATACTACACTATTCTTTTCCACTTTTGATTATAGATTTGATCACTACTTTACAATAATTTGTAGTTTAATAAATATAAAAATCTTTATAAACCTTAATTTAGGAGTAATACACTAGTATGGATAAATTACTTGAAATAACTCTAGGCGATACATTAGAAAGTATTGCAAAAAAATTCCCAATGCGACAGGCAGTAAAATATATAGAAGTTGATTATGAACGTACCTATTATGAGTTTAATCGTGATGCTGATACGTTTTCCAAGGGTTTACTAGGGATGGGGCTCAAAAAAGGTGACCATGTTGCGGTTTGGGCAACAAACTACCCACAGTGGTTAATTTTATTATTTGCCGCAGCAAAAATTGGCGTTGTTTTAGTTACTGTTAATACGAATTATAAAGCTCATGAACTTGAATATCTACTTAAAAATTCTGATAGTAAGGCCCTTTTTATTTGTGATGGATTAAACGATATTGACTGTGAAAAAACGGTATACGAGCTTTGCCCTGAATTAAAGACTTCGAAGCCTGGACATTTAGAAAGTGTGCGACTCCCTTTACTAAAGCTCGTTTGTAGCTTTGACAATCACTATGATGGAATGTATCACTGGTCACAAATTCCACAATTTGGGGTTTTGGTCTCAGAGGCAGAATATAGGGCTGTTAAACAATCCTTGCATGCTGATGATGTAATTAACATACAGTATACATCAGGGACTACAGGCTTTCCTAAAGGCGTTATGTTAACTCATAAAAACATTGTTAATAACGGCATGCAGATCGGTGACTGTATGAAATTCACTCACAAGGATCGGCTTTGCATTCCTGTACCATTCTTTCACTGTTTCGGCCTTGTTTTAGGAATTATGGCGTCTGTCACACATGCAACTGCTATGATCCCATTACTGTTTTATACTCCCATGAAAGTTATGCACACAATCGAATACGAAAAGTGCACTGCTGTGCATGGTGTTCCGACCATGTTTATAAACATACTAGAGCATCGTGATTTTAATAAATATGATTATTCAACCCTCCGCACTGGGATAATGGCAGGTTCCCCATGCCCTGAGCCTGTTATGCGCCAGGTAATGGAGCAGATGAACATGAAGGAAATCACAATCACCTATGGACAAACTGAAGCATCCCCCGCTTGCACGATGACAACAGTTGATGATGATCTTGATCACAAGGTCACAACCGTAGGTAAAACTCTTGAATTTCAGGAGTCGAAGATTGTCGATCCTGAAAGTGGCGTTGACCTACCAGTGGGTACACCAGGTGAGTTTTGTGTCCGCGGTTATAACGTAATGAAAGGATACTATAAAATGCCAATTGAGACTGCAAAAGCCATTGATAGCGATGGCTGGTTACATACTGGAGATATAGCAGTAAAAAAGAGCGATGGATACTACAAAATAACTGGTCGCATTAAGGATATGATCATTCGTGGTGGTGAAAACATCTTCCCAAAGGAAATTGAGGATTTCATATATACTCATCCATCCGTTAAAGACGTACAAATTGTAGCAATCCCATCTAAAAGGTATGGCGAAGAAACTTTTGCATTTGTTATTAGAAAAAAAGATACTACCGTCACTGAAAAAGAACTACGCGACTATGTTCTAAATCATCTAGCGCGATACAAAGCTCCTAGTTATATTCATTTCATTGATAGCTTTCCACTAACAGCAAGTGGGAAAATACAAAAATTCAAGTTGCGCGAAATGGCAAAGGAAATCCTTAACTTGAGCGGCGAATCTATTTCATTTGTTGATATTGAAGGGAGCTAACATGGTTTTCTTTAATAGAGCTAGTAATCTAAAAAAACTTTAAAATATTGAGTATGTTTATTTCGTTTTTACGATAAAACAACTACTTAAATACTAGAATTTAAAGTTTAATCGCTTAAACATTGAATCGTATGTTTTTCAATGTACAAGGCTAATTAATTATGAATATTTCCTTTTAATAAAAAGCATGATTTATAATTCACTCTTTTTTTAGTCTTTGTTATTGATTTGAAAATTCCAAAGGTCTCTACACATTTCATCAAGTCCGCGCTTTGCTGTCCAGTTTAAGATGCTTTTTGCTAAATCAGGAGAAGCATAACAGCTTGCAATGTCACCAGCGCGACGAGGGCATATTTTATACTTAATTTCTTTATTGCATGCTTTTTCAAATGCAACTACCATGTCAAGCACGCTGTATCCATGTCCTGTGCCTAAATTTAGAGCTGTAATCGTAAATTTATCAATATTTTCTATTGCCGCTAAATGCCCTTCAGCTAAATCCATAACATGAATATAGTCACGCACACCTGTCCCGTCTGGTGTATCATAATCGTTACCAAATATATTTAAGTATTCTAACTTACCTATAGCTACCTGAGCAACATAAGGCATCAGATTGTTTGGAATCCCTTTTGGATTCTCACCAATAAGCCCGCTTTCATGCGCACCAACAGGATTGAAATATCTAAGAAGTGCGATCCGCCAAGTTTTATCTGATGCATATAGATCTCGAAGTATTGTTTCAATTGTAAGCTTTGTAGAACCGTAAGGGTTAGTTGTTGATAGCGGCATGTCCTCGGTAATAGGAAGTGTTTTTGGTAATCCATAAACAGTTGCTGATGAACTGAAAACAAGCTCTTTCACATTATATTTACTCATTACTTCTATAAGCGTGAGTGTTGAATCGATATTATTTCGATAATATTTTATCGGGAGAAGACAACTTTCACCTACTGCTTTCAATCCTGCAAAATGTATTACTATAGATATTTTGTTTTCAGAAAATATCCTTTCAAGGATAACGCTATCACATACATCGCCTTGATAAAACTTGATTTTGGATTTTATGATTTTTTCAGTATTTTCTATAGCCTTTTTGTCACTGTTACTGAAATTGTCAATCGCGACTACATCAAAGCCAGACTTGTGTAAAGCAACAATGGTGTGCGTAGCAATATAGCCAGCACCACCAGTTACTAAAACGGTTTTTCTCATTTATATTACCTCCATTTAATAATCCTAATTTTGTCTTTTGTTATTAATTCATAATACTAAATATAAAGAAACTAAGCCTTGCATTTAGTTTTTTTGCTAATATTTTTTTAAATTTAAGTGAAGTTTTAATTTTTGTTTTTTTTAATTCCTTTTATCAAATTTGAAATTTCGTTTGAAACTAGTGATATTAATATTTTTTAATTTTAATTAGTTTTAAAAGTAAGATAATAGATTTTGTATTTATTGTAGTTTCAAATCTGACTATCTCATTTTAAGTTGAGTGACACAAACGATGATGGTATATGAAATTTTTCGCAAAATGTAGGAGAGTATGCATAGAGCACAAGCTCACCATTTGGTCTAAAGTCCTGTCTGTAGATATTAATTTTGCTATCTCGAAGATTCCAATCTAAGGCTTTGAGCGACTTTAATGGTATGGCGATGTGTGCCGTCCATACAGTGTCAGTTTTCAGTGTATTTGCGGAGAACGGAGCTTTATCTATTTTTTTAATTAATATGTTCCCCCTCAAGTCAATATTGTCAATTAGTACTGCATAAAGAACACCGTCTGGATTTACTTCGATTTCTAGATACCTGTTAAGAGAGCCTAATGTTATCATAATCTCTACAATATCACCCATCCATAGTGTGTCGTTGTAATCTCTTCCAACAGATGAATAGTAATTCTCGCTACATTCAAATGTTACCTTTATTGTTTCATCATCAGAAAAAAGCTCAACTACTGTTTTTTGTAGTGGCTTTCCACCAGTTAAATTGTCAACTAGTTCAACGCTGACGGCCCTTTTACCTATGTTAAGCATTATTTATTATATCTTCCATCAAAGAAATATTAGCCTCCATGTCCTTAATCATCTTGATCTGAGTCCTTGCTCGGTCAAGATTATGTCCTATGCGATGAGTTTTAAAATATTTGTCACCTTCTAAATAATCCGTAAGGAAACGCATACCACACTCATAAGTCATAAGTATGGCACCAAATGCTAAATTGTTAAGTTCAACAGGTAAAAGTATATCCTTAACTTCACTTAAAAATCCCAATGAAAAATATTTGAAGCTTTCGAGAGAGAAGCTGACCTTTTTTAAATCCTTTTCATCCTCTGCACCAGTATTAGCCCCAAACCGTATGCTATCACCAAAATCATACACTACCGATCCTGGCATAACTGTGTCAAGATCAATTACAGCCACAGCATTACCATGCTCAAGATCAATTAGTATATTGTTTATTTTGGTGTCATTGTGTGTAACACGAAGGGGAATTTCTCCTGATTTTATTAGAGATAGAACCTTAGAGGCGTAGTGCTTACGCACTAGAAAGAACTCTATTTCCTCTTCGATGCTTTCCCTTCTAGACACAACATCAGCATTAATCGCATCCAAAAATTTATTATATCTAGACTCGGTATTATGAAAATCTGGGATGGTTTCAACTAGTTTCTCTTGTGGGTATCCATCGAGATATCGCTGAAATCTGCCAATTCCTTCTCCTGCTATTCTTAATTGCTCTAATGTCGGTGCAGACTCAATGCTAATAGCATCGTTAATAAAGTTATAGCAACGAAAACACCCATCGGATGTTTTCGCATAGCTTTCACTATCAATTGTCTTGATTACACTCATGCATCGTGAAATATCGCCACCAAGAGAACTGATCCTGTTTTTAATAAATTCCGTAACTCCCACAATATTATCCATCAACCCATCAATATTGCTAAAAATATTTGTGTTGACTCTTTGTATTATGTAACTTTTGTTCCCTCCGTCATCTAATACTACTACCTTGTAGGTATCGTTGATATGTCCACAACCGTATAATTCACACTCTAAAAGTTTTCCCTTAATATCAAATTTTCTTAAGACCTCATTACTATTGAATCTAACCACCTGCTAAATCTTGCTCCTTGAACTTATTAATTATCGTATAACCATTTTGTTTCTTTTAGAAACAATTATTATTGCTACTACCAAAATTGCAAATGCTGCACCTATTACGTAATAGAACCATGTTACGTTTCTTTCTTTATTAACAGTGATAATATATGTACAGGTATTATCACTTACTAAATCATTTCCAGCAATTTCAACAACTAGAGTATAAACACCAGGTGTTGTAGGAACCTGAGAATATCTCGTTCCGCTTGCATCAGCGAAGAAAACATTGCTGATTGTTTGAATTATTTGATTACCTACAGCAACATCCACTAAAATTGCTGATGTGTCGTTTGATGTCCTATCTAAGTTTCCGTTTACTATTGCTTTTGGTAAGGCACGCTCAACCTTAAGCTCAATAACTCCTTTTTGCTCCACAAAATGCGTCGAATCGTCTGGAGTGAAAGTCCATCTGTATTCACTAATTTCTGGCAACAACGATTGAGTGATGTCGAGAGAAACGATACCAGGTGCTGACGTTATTAGCCTTGGTAATGGATCAGCAAAATACAAAACCCTTTCTGCGACTTTTATATCGATCGTATGTTCACCTTTTATTATCCTTAATGTTGCAGTAATCACTTCATCCTTGTAATTGGGTTTAGTAACAGTTGCTGTTATTTCATAACTACCAATTTCAACATATGCAGTTTGCCTTGGTGAATATACAACACTAGCACCAGGTTCAACTTTTATGAGTACCATATCGTGGAAAGATGAATTATATTTTGCAACAGTCTCCCTTCCGAGTTTATCACTTGTAAGTGATTCACCAAAGAGGTTTCCCGTCATCGTCGCTTTTTCTATAACATACTCCTTATATGCTACCGCTCCATCAGCAATCTTATAATTAGAAACAGGATCGATTGAGGCATATGCTCTAAATGTTCCACTGCTAATAGTGTCAGTGGCATATGTCACCTCCATTCTCACATCATTAGGAGTGTCACTGCTTAGGATATCACCACTAGACGGTGATACTTTTGGTGCCTTAGGAGTACCATCGTATACGTATTCAGCGGTTTCAAATATAGGCAAAACTTCTTTCTTTAGTATACTATAGTAAACAATAGTTGCTGTTTTTGTCAAGACATAGTTATATCCATAGGATAGTGTTCCAAGCTCTATTGCGTAATTCCCTGTTGTAACAGCACTGCCAGCATAAAGACTACCAGTAGGCACAATATCATCTAGAGGAGAGCTTTCTTGCGATGAGAATCCAAATTCAATTGATGAACCGTCAATTGTTTTCTTATCGTATACTTTGCTCCCTGCAATTGGTACAACCTCAAGAATTCGCGGGGTTATTTCATAAACAGCGTTGAATGCAATCGTTTCAATTGTTGAGAAGTTATCGTTAATCCCCTCGAAATAAATAATTCTAATGGAATATACTCCTGAATTAAGCGGTGTGTTTTCAGTCCATACGGCACCGTCAACGGTATATCGGAAAAGGAAGTATCCTGTTAATTCGTTCGTTGCTCCCATTGCCTGATCAGCCTGTGTATTGCCAGCACTGCTATTTATTAGTGTAATATTGCTACTAGGAAAATCTAGTGCCACTGCGTTATATATTTTCGTGTATTTTTGAACTGTAAAGTTTGGAGCGATATTTAAAACACGAATAGAATTTTCAAAGATCTTTGAGTATTCAACATAAATATCAGTCTCTTGAACAAAAATAAATACATCGTAGTATCCGCTTGCATACGGCAATACACCAGGGGCAATCCACTCAGTTGCATTATGCACTCTGTATTTTATTGTTACCAGTTCCATGTCAATGGATGCGCCACCTGGGACTATCACGGTTGGGTTTGCCTTTTCAATTGATCTACCAGTAAAATTGTAAGTCCTATCAGTTAGTATTACGGAAAGATTGCCCTTAATAATTGCGAATCGACCGACAAACACTTCTTCTGCATTACTATAATTACCACCTGTCAAAGCATAAAATGAAACTTTAACATTATATTCGCCAATTTCCATAGGTGCCTTTTCTGACCAGACACCACCTGTTGTATTAGCATTCTGATAAGTTATTGAGTATGATCCAACTGGCTTTTCGTTTTTAACACCTACAGCAGAATATGCTGTAATTGGCTGAGCCTTAGCATTATATGGCAATTTTGTATTTTTTAGTGTAATCGTCGGTGTGGCAAGTGTAATTGTAATAACAACAGCATCTAAAAGCTCTTGCTCAGTAGTGTTTTCCAGATCAATATCAATTCCTGGATAATATGCATAGTTTTCACCGCTATTTGCATTATATGTGAACTTTAATACATAACTACCAACGTTGATTGGCGCATTGATTGAATAAGCACCAATTGCATAATTCTTCATTCCGTTTACATCAATAGTAAAGCTAACTCTTGCATAACTAACAACTATATTATCTATATTTGGTATACTAGGTATAATAGTATCATTCGATTGACTGATGCCTGTAGTAATTTTAATGTTTGTGTCGTTTACTTTAATTTCTTTACGCTCTCCATCATATACGCCTTCGATCTTTTTAAATGTAGACGATAAACTAATAGACTCTAACATTTTAGGCATAATAACAAGAGCATTGTTTCTAAATATCTTTTCTGTTTCTAAATAATTATCACTAATTTCACTATTCAAACTTGAAAGATATGTGACTTTTACTTCATAAGAGCCAACATCGATTGGAGTATTTTTATTATCAACCCAAAGCACCCAGTTATCTTCGGTAGGTCTTCTAAACTCGTATTTAAGATAACTTGAAGAAAATGCACCTTTTTCAAGATCTTCACCTACTCCTGTGGCGATAATTTTAAATTGACTTGACAAAAGATAATTTGCAGAATATTGTGTATTTAGTGATTCCTCATTCGTTATTGACACATTAGCTTTTGTAATATTAATAACTGCTGTTTGTGTTGTAGCGTCAATGGGACAATAATTAGCATCTACTGGTGGGGCATAGACTACTTTAACATAATAAGAGCCAGCTTTCATTGGCTTATCTGATACATATTCTTTACCATTTTGAGAATATGTTACTGTTATATCCTTTAATGCGGGAATATCGCTTCCAACACCTTCAACTGTCACAACATAATTGATAGCAGAACCTGTGTAAACGTTGCTATAGCTAGGGATAACTATTGTAGGGTCAATTGCTAAAATTATTACACTTTCTGAATAAATCTTCTCTGTTGCCATATAATTATCAATGCCAGTAGCAACAGTATATTCAATTTTAACATCATATGTGCCAGCGGCTTTTACACTACTCAGCCAAACACCTTCGACCTTTGAATAGTTTATTTTAATAGTACCCCTAGGAGTTGGAGCACTTTCAGTAACCCCATAAAGCCTGAAGTAATTCTTAAAGTCTTGTGCAGTGTCGTTAAAATTAGACACTATGGAGTTTTCCATTTCGTTCCCTTCATTGTCAATTAGAAATCTCAAATCAACGCTGACGGGATCTACTATAAACGAATGTAGTCCATCTTGGAAAATTAAATTGTAATTTTCAAGCTCAGCATCCACATATTCATGCTTATATAATTTATACGTTCCTACATTAGGAGATCGCCCTGCTGGCACTATATTTACACCCTCACTATCAGTTGAGGCAATGTATATTGACGGATATTTGTCAGCCGCAATAAGACTATCAATTGTGTCAGCACCCACGAAACCATCGTAACTAATAGCAAACTTAATCCATTTTATATCCTCTATCTGATATGCATCGGAGTATGGAATTCTATAGGTCATATAAGTAACAGTACCAGTATTCAGAATTTCGGATTTGTTATAACTATTAGTTACCTCTACAATCTGCATATTTACATCTTTTTTATTTATTTCAATTTGACAGATAGCAAATGAAATTTTATAATTGTCAAGTTTATTAAATCTTTCTTCTTCAGCTCCATATTCTAAAATTACAAAATTTGTTATTTCATAAACGCCTAAATTGTAACTCCCAGCACCATAAACACTGTCTGTCGAAAATTCGTCTGGTGTGGGTTGGTTCGTTACAAAAATAGAGTATACTATACTGGCATTTTGTAAGTCCCCATCGATAAAATCACCTGATGGGGTAAAGTTTGGTTCTACAGTAGTATTTTTAATTTTGAATTTATCACCGTAGACAAACGAATTGTGGCTGATCGTCACAGTTATCGATGCGGCTTTCTTTCGAATTAGTACACAAAAATCAATATTGATTTCAACATATGCTCCACCTAAATCACTCGGTACAACGTTACCCTCTTCAATATAATTTAGTTCAGCAACACCTTCTCTTATCCCTTTAAGTTTTTTGACATTGTTATCTACTGCCAAAGAGATATATTTCCTACTGTCCCCTTCTTTTATACTTACCACACCTGTTACGCCAATAGATAACTCGTCCCCATAAAAAATCAAATATTGGTACGTATTTTTATCGTAAACATTATCAGGGTTTTTTAATTTATCTGAAGACAGTCCAGGCGCATCCTTGTAAATCTTTAAATAAATTGTGAATGGATTGTACGCATTGGTAGTTTCACCGTCCCATGATTTTGCATTATAATTTCCACCTATAACGTTTCCGTTATTTTCTTCTGATTCCATTTGGGAGAATGAAAATTTAGCAATTTGTGCAGTTGTTGCTACATATGGGTTAATATCCACTCTAATTGTAAATTTTGTGTACCAGTCTTCACCGATTTTCTCCACGCTATTTGTGTTCACCGAAATTGAAAATGGGTTACCTAAATAGAATTTTTCAAAAATTGGTTTTAGCGTTCTATTAAGCGCATTTGGATTGGAGTTTAGTCCAGTTTTTACCACACCCGTGGAATAAATATTAATAACAAAGAAAGTTGATTTTTGAGCTGAATACGAAGTTTCTACTTCAATGTCATTATCAGAAGTGTCGTTCTCTGTAGCATTAATTTTAAAGTTCACTTTTTCTTCTTTATTAACATTATCATTGTCATTGATTAGAGCTTCTGTAAGATTTATCAAGCTCATAGGCAAAGCAACTCCTCCAACTTTAACATAGAAATCCTGCTCTATTCGATTTATGGTCAGCTTTGCAAATATTAACTCATTATTGGCATCGAAAGTAAATATACCATTGCTTTCGTAATTAATATCATCAATTATTCCTTCACTTTTATTGTCAACGGCAAGCGTGCCATTATTATTAGCTTTATATATTGTGATTTGGACCGCATATGTCGTTTCTATTTCTGGTACGTTTAAATATGGGTAATTTAATGCTTGAGTTATGTTTTTAGTTGAAGCAGCTTCATTCCATGTAAACGTATAATACACTTTCATAGTATTGTTTACAGAATTAATACCATCATCATCCTTAACAACTTTACTTAATGCTTCTTTGACATCAATTCCATACTTTATCGGGTCGGCTTCAAGTTTAATCGTTGGACTAATTTTAGCCTTATATATTACAAGTTTTTGCCCATAAAAACGATATTCGTTATAGTTTTTATTTTCAGAGCTATTATTGTTTAAAACATTTGCCGTTATTATGTAGTAGTTTTTTCCACTACCACTAGTATCAGTACTGTCTGCTACAGACAAATACTCAGTTTCACTAATAATTGCACCTTTTTCGCCTGCGGTATTCGTACGATACCAGGTGTATTTTATTTGCGTAGTACTAGCATCCGAAGCTATGGCATAAATTATATCGTCAGCTGCTGCTACTCTTGCGTAATTAATTGTGTGTCCGTATGTTATCGTTGCCATATTGAAAACATTATCGTTCCCTGCTGTCGTTTTATTGTCAGGAAATTTCAACTCGAATTCATCTATTTTGGTAAACACAAGATTAGCTCTAAAAACTTTATATT
>JAITQU010000014.1 GCA_031288735.1 Christensenellaceae bacterium | reverse complement strand
TCCCCAAAAACGAGTTCACTTGTTTTTTTGAGAGATAATAATTTGTTGCAGGGAGAGAGAAAATATTTGACATATCAGTAAGGATATCGGATGCGATTGCAGTGTTGATGTATTGCGATCCCGTCTTTAGGACAACAAAATTTCTCATAAAAGACAGTATTTCACACGATGAATATTTTTTCCCAAGTGTCTTAAATTGTAAAATCCGTTCTAGCAAAACAGTCAAGTAGCATATGAGAAAATGCCCTTTAATTGTGCTTTCCTTTTGAAGAAACACTGGCCTTGCATCCATGTCAGACTTCATTATGCGAAACGACTCTTCTATGCGCCACAAATTGTGATAGACGCTATAAATTTCACTGTCTGTCATTTTAATTTCAGAAGTTACCAACAAATTATAACCAGCAAACTTTTTATCTTTATCAATAGCATCTTGATTAATACTGTCCCGAGCCTTTTTACCATCAGTATCTGTAAAGCAAACATACTTGGCAGAGTCACCATATTCTTCTTTTTTTGCTAGTGAACAGGTTAGGTTTTTTGCCTTTTCAACCTGCTTGTTTATTTCAAATATTTGTTTTTTTCTTAATTCAGGATTAAGCGTTAACAGTCGCTTTTCTGTGAAGTTTATATTTACATTCTTACCTTCATGGACAATTGTATAAGGGAATTCATCAATACACGATTTGTAATAATAAAGTACAGCACCTTTGTTAGACTTCATGGTAAGCCAGTCGTCCGTTTTCAGAACCCAAACTTTTTCTTTTTCCGAAAGCCCCTTTACTGACTTTGAAAACAGGTATCCATCGCCATTTTCTTTCGAAAAAACTATATTTTGAGCGCAATTTGGTCCTTCATCGGCTACATGTACCGTTTCCCCTGTAATATTGTTTTGCATTTTAAGCAATTGTATAACATCCCTAAGTATGGGCTTTTCAGATTCATTACCTGGATAAAGTTTCATTCCTATTGGCATTTGATTACTATCTAACAGCAATCCCATTCCTACAATTGGATCTTTCCTGTTTTCTTTACTCGGACCCTCTATTCTAAAATCGTCTTCCTTGTCTATTTCAAAATAAAAATTTATACAATCGAAATAGGTCTTTTCTGTGTTGATTCCATATTTATTTTTGAGTGCTCTTGTAAATATTTCTATAATTTTTTCATAAGTATTTCCCAAAAATGATAGGCCATTTAATAGCTGATCATATGAGTAATCATAGGGAGTGCACATGCGGTTGATGACTTCATGAAAAGTTTTATGTTTACTACAAGGGTAAATAATTCTTGCGTATATTAGAGAGGATAGCAACTCAAAAAGATCGAATTGGAAGTCTGTTGTTAATTTAAAAAAATCGATATATTTTTTAACATTAAGTTTCTCTAAAATTGCCACAAACGGAAAGTATCCAAGGTATTGCAATGGAGATTCGTTAGATACCTGTTCTACTTTAGCTAGTCTTCTTTCGGAATTTAGCTTATCCACTTCCTTTTGAAAATGTGCAATAGGATCACTGATTCCATTCTTAATCAGAGAGTCGGTATTGCCCAGTGATTTGTAACATTTGTGTGCCGTTGCTTTCTTTTCTGGCTCATAAAAGCTTTCACATATTGCCAAATAGAGTTTTCCATTTTGCTTAGACTTTTTTAAAAAATATGCCATTTTGAGACTCCTTCTTTCTTGCTCCATTTTTCACCATTATTATTACACGCAAAAATTTGTTTGTCAAGCGCTTTTAAAAAAATATTTTGAGAAATTAAGACAATTGTTGACTATCAAAACACAACTAGTTGTTGCCACTAGTAGTTACAAAAAATCAATTAAACTAAAAACAACTTCGGTAATTAAATAAAAACAGCACCATTTATCCTCGTGGTGCTGTCAAAAACGCTATCCATTGACTACTATTCAAGATTTCTTACATCCTGTTTTCTGTCCATGTATTCTTATCTACAATATCTATACGCCAAAGAAGAAACTAAACAAAATGGTGAAAAACGCTAAAGACGGGACTGAGTGCTCTACACATAAGTAGTTACTGTTCACACCTCAACTGAATTGATTGTTAATGTTGATAAATTCAAGACGCATTTCTTAAATTGCCATTTAATAGAGCTTTTTCTACATTTGAAACGCATATTGCTGTGTCTTTTCCCGCTAAAGTGCTGTCCTTTTTCCAAATATCATGCAAATGATGGAAAGTGACCATGTTTTTCCAGCGTGTGAACTGTAACCCATAAGTAAGATGCATATTCAACTATTGTTATCTCACTTGCAATTGAATAATATAAATGATACAATATTTATTGTCTGAGTTCCCATTAAACAGTATTTATTTCACGAGCCTGTTCTTTTTAAAATATTAAAATATTGTTGTTAAAACTTTTTCGCATACTAATTAAATATTTCTCAATCCATTTCTTTAGACTACTTTCTCTGTCATGCTGAGTGTTATTATATCTAATCTTTAGTTGAGTTAAATAAATGAATAATTTTTTACGCTAATCACTGACTTTTAATATTGCAAAAAAGCAGCCCCCCTGATGTGTGATAAAAATTGATTTCCATTTATATATCTAAATGTACATGAAACAACTATTTCAAATTAATATATAAATTAAGAAAATAACATTTTCCCTGTAAAATTTTTAAGGAGTGCTTATTTAATGAATAACCCAATCCAACCTAAGTTCCGTTCTGTGAAATTGTCTTTTAAAAAGAAATTTATTGCTATTATTGCCTTTATCATCGTTTTATCGATGTGTGGTATTATGTTAAGTGCATGCAATAAAGAACCCACCTTATCATTTAGTGAGTTTAGTGAGTTGTTGCTTGCGGCATTTCTTCAAGGCGATGGAGCTAGTCTAAACGTTTTCTTTGACCATCCAGAAGTATTTGGACTAGAAGATGAGCCAATCGCAATTTCAATGCCATACGCTTCTGAAGATGAATATAAAGAAGGACTTGCATCATTGAATTCTATTTTAGAGGCTTTGCAAAGTTTTAAATATGAGAATTTAACTTTTGAGGAAAAAATGACGTACAAAGCATTTGAGCATGTACTCTTAACTAATATAAACGATTCAAACTCATATTATTTCAAGGATTACATTGGTGTTTATTATGGACTCAACAACGAGATACCTGATTTTTTAAACACATACACCTTTAAAACCGTATCTAATGTTGATAGATATATTGAATATTTAAACAATATTAAGGATGCATTTTCTGCATACTTAGATTATGAGAGCATGCGATGCAGATATGGTTATGGGCAGTCTGATGTTGTGTATAATGGCATAATCGAACAATGCTTAGAGGTAGCAACTGTTGAGTCCGATGAGCATTTCTTGATTACCGAATTTAACAAAAAGTTAAGGGCTGCCACTAATTTAAATTTGACACCTGACCAAATCGACTCATATATTTTTCAAAACACTACTGCCGTCAATAACCAAATTATTCCTGCCTACGAAAATTTAGCAAATGGATTAGAAGAAATAATTCATCTTTTTCCAGTTACATCGAGAAATCAATTAGGTTATAAGCACTATGAGAACGGCCGCAAAGTCTATGAAAGCATTGTTAAAGAAAGGACTGGCAAGTCTTCTATTACCGTAAAAGAAGTAGAAAATGATCTTATGCAGCAGCTAGTAGAAATTAGCAATGCATATGCCGTTATTAACAGAAAGTTAATTAAAGAATTATCAACTAAGTTGGGTAGCACTGAAGCTGCATACACTGAACTTGATAATTTACAAGATCGTTTATATTCAACAGAAATAACGATTGAAAATGCAGATGCAATAGCTGAGAGAATTAAAAGTAAAATGTCAGACAAATTCCCGGCACTCCCTTCTTCCGCACCAAGTGTTTCATATACAATTTTAGATGAAAGTCTTAGAAATGATTCTGTTTCTGCATATTACAGAGTGTCACCTACTGATAACAAAACAGCTGTCGAGAATATTTTCATTAATCCTGATTCTTCATTTATTCTTTTTGAGCTTATTGCACATGAAGGATTTCCTGGTCACTTGTATCAAAACGTATACCAAAAACTGTCTGGATTCTCTGCTACTAGACTGATCTTTAAAAGCCTAGGGACTGTAGAAGGTTGGGCAGTTTATTGTGAAGAGTATGCTACAGAATATTTTTCTGATGATCCTCTTCTAAACATGACTTATAGTTTGAATTTTTTAAACACAATGCTCTCTCGAACATTGATGTCGCTTGCTGATATACAAGTACACTATCGTGGTGTTGACATAACAGGCCTTTCTGATTGGCTTCACACTGCTGAATTGTCAACCATCATAAACCCTGACGCAATCAACGCAAATCTGCTTTTTGAAAACACCCTGGTGGCTCCCGCCAATATGTTGCCCTATAGCTATGGGTATTTTTCTTTATTAGAATTAAAGGAAAGATATATGCGTAATCATCCAAGCGCAAATGACTATGATTTCCACTCTGCCTTTTTAAAGGCTGGCATGTTAGATTTTGACACGCTTGCGCTAGTAGTTTCCTAAGAAAATCAAAATGCGCAGTTTGCTAGTTTATAATGTATAATTAACTCAATTTGTAACACCCTAAGCTATGGGAGATTTCATGATAAGTGTCATTATTCTTATAGTCTTAGGGTTTTTTACTGTGTTGGGATTTGGAAAATCAATATTAAAGGAATTTCGAGTCGGTATTCCTCTTGCTGCTACGTTTTTAGCTTTTGTAGTAGGTTTATCATTTGTACCACAATTTCATATTGGCGCATTTAGTTTTACTTTAGGCTTTGCTATATTTTATTTGAATTTTTTTTCACTAATTTTGTTATTTGGCCGACTTAGTATACGCATTGCAACTTTTCTCCTTGTTTTGATTTTAAGCGGAATTGTGTATTCAGCAATGCAACTCTTTCAATACTTCGATGGCAATATTTTTTTCAGAACACCAAATCTTGTATACGCAATATTAGTGGGATTCGTTGCTTGCGTAATAAGTCTAAATGGAAAATATGCATTAATTATAAGCATATTTACAATGCTAGTGTCAAATTTATTATCGCAAATAGGATCACCTGCTATCTCTCTCGATGTTGGATTTGATCTCACTATTGTTTCTTTTTTTACTGCAGCATCTGTTTATACTTTAATAGACAACTTGGCAAAGCGATCGAAAAAATTTAAATATTACTGTGAAATCTATGCATTTTTAGATACCAAGTTTGACGGCTAAGTATTATTTCAAGTTGCACATTCGTAAGCTCTACTCTCACAAATGATGACTCTAACTTGTCTATCAAAAAAATCATGCATTTTTTGTAAAAAACTGCTTTTAAAAATAGTTTCCTATGTTAATATTGTAACACAGAATTCACAATTAAATATTTTAATATTCTAAGCCTGGACTGTAATATGCTGCTCCCAAATCACTGACTTTGTGTGTTTTTTATGAAACTTCCTAAGACTAGCACCATCTTGACTTAACGTTGGAATAGACCATTAACAGCGGATATTTCTATCGCCAGATAGTGTTTAGATACAAACGATTCCTTGTAGTGCGTAGATAGACTGAGATGCAATAATCGGTGATTTAATCACATAAAGAGTTGCCTCCCATGATAGAAAAGCATCTTACTGAGAATAGATATCCATAAAATAACTTAAAATATCAGATGTAACAGACTTTATGAGTGCTTCAGATCCTCAAGATAGCATAGAGCTTAAGAAGTATCTAATGTTCTTGTATAGGAACATATCGATTATCAGAGATTATCCTATTACTTTGCTGTTATGTGGTTGCAAATTGCCAAGGAATGTATTTAATGCCACTTCTTTTACTAACAGAGCGCAATATTTCAAGTTTTCGATCTGAGAAGATAATCATTTAATGTCTATAAACTAAAAGCACTCAGTAAAATACCGAGTGTCATTAGCGGAATAATTAATGAACATATCAAATTGTTATTTGTTGGCCTTTTTCTTTTCCTTAATCGCAGCTTGCGATGCAGCCATAATGGCAATAGGCACACGGTATGGAGAGCAGGAAACATAATCCAATCCAGAATTATGACAAAATTCTACGCTTGCGGGGTCACCACCATGTTCACCACAAATACCTAGTTTCAACGTAGGCTTTACCTCTCTACCTTTTTGACTTGCCAACTTGATAAGGTAACCAACACCATCCTGATCAAGTCGAACAAATGGATCCGCTTCCAAAATCTTCTTTTCATAATAATCTGGCAAGAATTTACCAGCATCATCACGACTAAATCCAAATGTCATCTGTGTAAGATCATTTGTACCAAATGAGAAAAATTCTGCTTTTGTAGCAACCTTGTCTGCTAACAAAGCAGCTCTTGGAACTTCAATCATTGTGCCAACAGAATAATCTACGACAGCATCTTTCTCTTTCATTACCTTCTTTGCAGTTTCATCAACAATCTTTTTAACAAACGCAAGTTCGTTTACATCACCAACAAGAGGAATCATGATTTCTGCTTTAACATTTCCACCAGTAGAGTTAACCTCAATTGCAGCCTCAATAATAGCTCTAGCCTGCATTTCTGCTATATCAGGGAATGTAACTGACAAACGGCAACCACGGTGTCCTAGCATAGGATTCGCTTCTTTTAAATCATTTACTGTTCTATTTAGCTCATCATATGTAAGATGCATATCGTTTGCAAGTTTTGTTATTTCATCTACTGTGTGCGGTAAAAATTCATGTAATGGAGGATCTAGGAAACGTATGGTTACAGGATAGCCTTTCATCTCCTTATAAATTCCAATAAAATCATCGCGTTGCATTTTTAAAAGTTTTTTTAGTGGTGCTTTTCGTTGCTCCGTTGTCTTACTAAGAATCATTTCGCGTATAACAGGAATTCTAGCATCATCAAAGAACATATGCTCAGATCGACACAAGCCTATACCCTCAGCTCCGAATTCTCGGGCTTTCTTAGCATCATATGGAGTATCAGCGTTGGCTCTAACTTTCAATCTGCGTGTTTCATTTGCCCATGACATGATAGTTTGAAAATTTCCTGTAATTTCAGGGTCAACCGTTGGTATGAAACCGTCATAGATTTTTCCAGATGAACCATCTAATGATATAACATCCTTATCCGTATATACCTTCTGACCTATTTTAACTGTTCGGTTTTCTTCATTAATTTCAACAGTAGGACAACCTGAAATGCAACATCTTCCCATACCACGCGCTACTACTGCAGCATGTGATGTAAGTCCACCTCTTGCTGTCAGGATTCCCTGAGAGACACTCATGCCTTCAATATCCTCTGGTGATGTTTCTAATCGCACTAGAACAATTTTTTCTCCGTTTTTTGCTCTCTTTATTGCTTCCTCAGCAGAGAAAGCGATAGCTCCCGATGCCGCACCTGGTGAAGCAGGTAATCCGTTAGCAATTTCCTTTATTTTCTTTAAAGTCTTCGAATCAAACGTTGGGTGAAGTAGCTCATCTAATTGTTGAGGATTGATTGTGCAAAGTGCATCTTCCTTTGATCGTAGTCCTTCTTTTTCTAAATCAATAGCTACGTTAATTGCAGCAGCACCTGTCCGCTTTCCATTTCTTGTTTGAAGCATATAAAGTTTGCCGCACTCAATTGTGAATTCCATATCTTGCATATCGCAAAAATGTTTTTCAAGTACTGACGCCGCAAGCACAAATTGCTCATAAGCAACCAGATTATCTCTCTTAAGATCAGCAATTGTAGATGGTGTGCGAATTCCAGCAACAACGTCTTCACCTTGAGCATTCATTAAATATTCACCATATAGCTTATTTTCACCTGTCGATGGATTACGAGTAAACGCAACACCAGTACCAGATGTCGGACCCATATTCCCAAAAACCATTGATTGAACGGTAACAGCCGTGCCTAAAGAATGAGGTATATCATTCATTTGGCGGTAAGAAATAGCACGTGCATTATCCCATGAACGGAAAACTGCCTCTATAGCACCGACTAGTTGCTGTTTAGGGTCTTGCGGAAATTCATATCCTTTCTTTTGTAAGAAGAATGCCTTATATTTTTGAATAAGCTGTTGAAGATCATCAGCAGTAAAATCGGTATCTAATTTTATCCCTTTTGTCTTTTTCATTTCGTCAATAACTTTTTCAAAGTGGGATTTTTCAAGGCCGATAACAACGTCAGAATACATTTGAATAAATCTACGATAGCAATCGTATGCAAAGCGAGGATTCTCGGTACGCTCAGCAAGTGCTTTTACTGATATGTCTGTAAGTCCTAAATTGAGAATTGTATCCATCATTCCAGGCATTGAAACTGGTGCACCGCTTCTAACAGACACCAAGAATGGATTTTTATTATCACCAAATTTTTTGCCAGCAGACTCTTCTACAACTCTCAGCGTTTCAAATACGGCATCAATAATATCCTGCGACAATTTCTTTCCATCTTCATAATATCTAGAACATGCCTCTGTTGTTATAATAAATCCTGGGGGCACTGGCATTCCTAATGCCGTCATTTCGGCTAGATTGGCACCTTTGCCACCGAAAAGTTTCTTGTTTTTTCCGTCGGCATCTTTGAATAAATATACATATTTTTTTGTCATCTTTACTTCTCCTAAGCAATTTCTCTTGAACATTGTTATTATACTATTGTTATATTTCATAAGCAAGTAAAAATGTGCTTTAAAACTTTCTAAAAGGCCCATTATTTAAAAAATCGGTTGGGAGTGTATATTAATTTGTGTAAATAGGGGAGGAGGAGGTATAATATAAACACAAATTAATATACACTCCCTTCAAGTTTCCAACATCGCTTTATTTCTAGTTATATTAAGTCAGCAGTTTGTTTATCAAGTAAAACTTTTTAAACAATCTACTTTTTTTATTGGTGCAAGTTTGAAATTCCACACTTATATCATTCAAATTTACACAAATTAATACACACTCCCCTTTTGGAATTTACTCTTAGTAGATTTCTAATTTTTAACGTTTTTTCACCTTTGAGTTTCTTTTTATTATCTTTGAATACTACTTCTTTATCTTCTTTAAAGCACGAAATGCATTTAAAACTGCTAAAACACATACTCCAACGTCAGCAAACACCGCCATCCACATGTTTGCAATTCCGAATGCACTCAAAACTAGCACAATACACTTAACGCCAATTGAAAAGATAATATTCTCTCCTGCTATTCGCATAGTGCGTTTTGCTAGGACAATTGCGTCTGCTACCATTGATGGTTCGTCTGTCATCAGAACCACATCTGCTGCTTCTATAGTAGCATCAGCTCCTAATCCACCCATGGCAATCCCTATATCTGCTCTTGCAAGTGCTGGTGCATCGTTTATTCCATCTCCTACGAACGCTAACATGCCCCTAGGACTACGCTCTTGCATTAGACTTTCCATCTTTTCGACTTTGTCAGCTGGCAGTAATTGTGTATATGCATGATCTATGTTTAATTCACTAGCAACTCTCTCTCCTACTTTCTTATTATCACCTGTAAGCATTACTGCTTTTTTAATTCCTAGTTTCTTGAGCGCAGAAATAGCTTCTTTTGCATCCTGCTTTATTTCATCTGCAATTACTAATGTTCCAACATATTCACCATCAACAGCAACATATACCAATGTGTCAGTCGTATCCAATTTCATATCAACTCTTGTAAATTTTTCAATAAAAGAAATATTACCTACATGTACTGTTTTGCCGTCAACAACTGCCTTTACTCCATACCCTGCAAATTCTTCAACGTCACTTAAACATGAATTATCTATTTCCTTGTCATACGCTCGTTTGATCGATAATGATATTGGATGTGATGAGTAGTGCTCCGCATGGGCAGACAAACGTAAAACCTCTTTCTCGTCAGTGTTATTTGCTACTATTTTCTTCAAAACAAACACACCTCTTGTCAGTGTGCCAGTTTTATCAAAAACTACTATTTCTGATTTTGCAAGTGCCTCTAGATAACTACTCCCTTTTATAAGAATACCTGACCTAGATGCACCTCCTAATCCACCAAAAAATGTCATTGGAACAGAAACAACTAGTGCGCATGGACATGAAACTACAAGGAATGTAAGTGCTCTATAGATCCAATCAGTCCATGACTGATTTAGTACAAGTGGTGGAATTATAGCAAGCAGTGCTGCAACAATTACAACGATAGGTGTATAAATGCGGGCGAATTTCGTAATAAACGCCTCAGACTTTGACTTTTTTTCGCTGGCATTTTCTACAAGATCAAGAATCCTGCTAACAGTTGATTCTGCAAATGAACAAATAACTTCCGCACTTATAACTCCATTAATGTTGATACATCCGCTTAATATTTCATCACCTAAAAGCACGTCACGCGGAACGGATTCACCTGTTAGTGCTGACGTATCCAAAGTTGAACTACCTTCTATTATTCTTGCATCAAGTGGAACACGTTCGCCTGGCATTATAACAATTATATCACCAGTCTTTACATCGTTTGGATCAACTCGACTAATATCATTACCATTCTTTAAATTAGCATAATCAGGACGTATCTCAATAAGTGACCTTATCGCCTTCCGAGATTTACCAACGGCATAGCTTTGAAATAATTCTCCTGCTTGGTAGAACAGCATTACGGCTACAGCCTCAGGATGTTCAGCTATCACAAATGCACCAATTGCCGCTATCGTCATTAGGAAATTTTCATCGAAAATTCGACCATGCAGTATGTTTCTAGCTGCCTTGAATAATACATCCCCACCAATAATTAAAAATGGTACTAGGAAAATGATGACCTGCACCCATAATATATCTGTAGGAATAAAAAGCGCAACAATAAAGATCACCGCTCCAATGATCAGCCGAATCAGAGTCTTCTTCATTTACTTACCTCAGTTTAGTCGTTTGAATGTTGCATGGGGTTCAACGTTTTTAACGATCTTTTCAATGACAGCATCTATGGTATTGAGCTTATCATCTGCAACCTCTATTGTCATTTTCCCTGCAATAAAGCTTACGCTACACTTGCTAACACCATCAACCTTTGATGTTGCTCGTTCAATGCTGTCTGTGCATTTTGCACAGCATATGTTTTCAAGTTTGTACACTAATTTCATGTTATTAACACTCCCGCAAAAGATATAAATTTTGGCTCCCAATTTTTTCGCACTGAGACTTTTTAATATTTAAATGCTTTATTTATCATAAATTGAATGACAATCATATCTCTTTATTCATTTATGTGCTCTCTGCCAGCCTCAAAAATGCTTTTTATATGCCCATCAGAAAGTGAATAAAATATTACCTTTCCATCTCGTCTTGAGTTAACAAGTCTGTTCTGTCTAAGATAAGATAGCTGATGAGATATTGCTGATTTTGTCATATTTAACAATACCGCTAAATCACATACACACATTTCATGTTCATCTAGTGCCCATATGATTTTAACCCGAGTTCTATCACCAAACACCTTAAAAAACAATTCTAAATTTTCAAACTCTCGCTCTTGTGGCATATGCTTTCGAACATGATCAACAATTTCACTGTGAAGAACCTCACAATCACAAATCACTTCACTTTTGCTCATAAATTTAACTCCTATAATTGCTCAACTGTTCAACTGTTTAAATTATACCTTCATTTCTAATATTTGTCAAACATAATTTTATAAACATTTATTTTTTAAGGTGGGCACAAAAACTTTTCTTTGCATATACAAAAAATAAAGAAAAATTTCTAGTAAATTACTGACAATTCATTTTACATTCTACATACATCGAAATCTTAAAATCGATGCAGCCTTCTGAGTTGACGTTGCTTTCAATTATTGATATAATTAGCCAAGTAAAACAATGTTTTTTGTGTTTTTTATGCTCTAATCTAGAATTTAAATTCAATAACCCAAAGTGGTTTAATTCTGCGGTGTGACTATTATACTAACACTTATTCATGTAACACTAACTTATTAAGAGGAACAGTATGAATTTTGACATAGAAATTGTAGGCAAAATCGGATCTATGGCTCTCATAAACAAAGAGCGTAGTGATATAGATTATAATATATTAGCAAGCATTTCAAGAGAATTACGTCCTGGGATCGTTTGGGTCACGTCTGGTGCAACAGAAATTGGCAGATTAGATTATATTCGACGCACAGGTGGCACAGAGCTCGCAGGTGATGGTGATGATGTAAAGACAGACTATGCAGCACAAGGTCAATTTATACTTCTTGAGACATACCGCCGTTTTATGGAGAGTCGATATTCTCTACGTCAATTTTTAGTAGAGCACCAGCATTTTAATGATCCCATAAAGCGAGAGCATTTAAAAAATGCACTGCTTCGTTGCCCAAAGCAAAATGCTGTCCCTATAATAAATTATAACGACCCTGTGAGTTCAACAGAAAATAGAAAAATGGAACTGCAGGTACTACGCGCTAAAAATGGCAAAGCTGCCGAGTGTGTGGATAATGACGAAACGGCAAGTCAAATAGCTTGCCTGCTGAAACCTAAATATCTAGTAATACTAACAGGAGTAGATGGTATTTTAGCAGACGTAAACGACAAGCGAACCCTTGTGCGAGAAATTACTGGTAAAAATGTTAGCGAATTGCTCGAAAACATTAATTATTACCAAAGTTTCTGCGAAGGAGCAAGTCGTCCTGGTGCTAATGGTGCAAAATATAAATTGGAATATATTAAAGAACCCGTTAAAAACGGAACAACAATTTTCATAGCTAATAGTATCTATCGTATTTCAGACATCTTGGCTCGAAGCGTTCCGTCAACCTTGATAACTATTCGATAAATAACCAATTCAATGTTTTTTATTAACTCCTGAGTGACTCTTTAATCATTTTTTTCTGCTAGTTTTTGGTCAACGAATGCTAATTCTATAACTTTTTCGTCAGGTTTCTTTGTAAACAAACTCACTATCGGTGTGATTACCATTGAGCTTATCATTGCTATGACTCCAATGAGTGGTGATCGACTCACCCCTTTTTTGAGAACTGCACCAAAGCTTGCACCTGCTTCTGACTCAGTAAATCCAAACACTAAAACCAACGTTAGTGTTATGACTAAGCTTGCAGTAATTGATGCCAAGGCACCAGCTGCTGTTGCTTTCTTGCTGTAAAGACCATAAATATATGGCCCGATGAAACAACCTGCTATTGTGCCCCAACTAAGAGACATTAAAGTAACTATTGCATCAACCTTCATAATTGAGAGTACTGCTGAAATTAATATAGCAACAATACAGAGAATACGCATGAGTAATTTTACGTTATTTTCGCTTGCTCTAGGCTTAATATAACCCTTATAAACATCAATAGAAACTGTTGATGCACTTGTCAAGGAGAGTGCTGAAAGCGTTGACATACTTGCGGAAAGCACGAGTACACCAATCAAACCAAGCAATGCAGGATTAAAGCCAGCTTCATTAAGCATCCCAGGAACAACGAGATCAGTAGTACCATTAGGTGCTCCTGTAGGATAAAATAACCTTGCTAGTCCACCGTTTAAGTAAGCACCACCACCGATAATCAGTGCAAATAAACAACTTATGATTGTCCCTTTTTTGATAGCGGCATTGTCTTTGACTGTATGGAACTTGTGTATCGATTGTGGCAGAGCCCATATTCCAAACGAGGTTAGTATAACCATAATAATCAAGTTGAAGCCAGGGGTATCTATTAATTTCCCGCCAGTTTGAGATACAAAGCTAGGGAAAAATCCATAGCCGTTTTCCATTAATCTTTTCAGACCTTCTGAACCCATTACCTGTTCTGATGAAAACATGAATGCTAACATTAGAATTACGCCCAAAATCATTATGATGCCTTGTATAAAGTCTGATAATGCTTCTGCAAAATATCCACCAACAAACAAATATGTTGCTGTTACCACCGCCATTATTACAACACACCATTCAAATGGTACCTTGAAAATTGCTTCTATTATGTAGCCTAGTCCCTGATAAACTGATGTTGAATAAGGTATTAAAAATATAAATATTATTATTGAACTATAAAGTTTAATATATTTATTAGAATATCTCCTTTCAAAAAATTCTGGCATTGTGGACGTGTTTAGATTCCTTGTCATTGTTCGTGTCCGCTTTGCAAGTATAATCCATGCTAATAGCGCACCAATTACAGCGTTTGCTAAACCTATCCACGATGCGCCTAGTCCCATTGTCATGCCAAAACGCCCAGCGTAACCTATAAAAACAACGGCAGAGAAGTATGTGGTTCCGTATGCAAACGCGGACATCCATCCACCAATACCTCTATTAGAGAGATAAAAGCTACTTAAAGTTGATGCTTTGCGTCTAGAAATTATCGTTATTACAATCATTGAAGCTAAATAGAGAGACAATATTAAATATGCTGACCACGACTCTCGAGCCGATGTTGCTGCTAGCATTTTACTTTTCCTCCTGTTAAAATATTCAACTAAATTGCCTAACTATGTTACATTTTTATTAATTAAATCCACAACAAAAATATAAGATGGCAGACTTGAATTTTTCTTTACATTTTCTTTAAATTAACAATTCCAAAACTTTAGAATAAGCAATTGAAGAATTCATAAGACGCACTAAAGGTAGTAGTATTTATCTATTATACTTAATCATATGGGAGTGTATATTAATTTGTTAAATTCGCTTAAGCATCGCTTATCTTAGGTCTTTTCGAAAGCACTTTGTTTAGGAATAGTTTAGCATTTTAAGCTGTTAAAAACAATTACTAGTAGTATAACACAAAATTTAAGATATTTTTGCTTGAATATAATAAGTTCAAAAAGTAAGTTTAGCTACTATTCGCATTACTTTTACCACTAATTAGATAAACTCTAATTTTAGTTACTAAACATTGTACGATATAAAAAAACGCCAAGCTGTAAAAAAGTCACATCATAATCTTTCAAATAAAGTCCTTTAAAATAGCAATTAAAAAATTTGTTTTAGATTTCATTAATAACTATTTGTTAAGATTAGTGGAAACTGATTAGATGAAAACAATAAGAGTGCAGTAGTGACTTGGTCTTACTATTGTTATCTGTTGTTGACAACACGCTAAAAGCGTGTTATTATTCAATTGTAATCTGCACTTTAAAATATTCAGTTTGCATGCCATTACTCTAGACATATGAGGAAAATCAATCTATGGAAATTAAAGACAGGACAATTGCATTACTGATTGACTCACAGAATATTTCTAAAAAATATTACACTGTGTTAATAGAAGAATTAAGCAAATATGGCAGAATAATATACAGGCGTCTTTATGGTGACTTTTCAAACAGCTTAAACGAAGATTGGAAATCAGTTATCAGAAAACACTCAGTTCAGCTAGTTCAGCAAGTAACATATACCGCAGGCAAAAACGCTTCCGACTCTTCATTGATAATTGATGCAATGGATATTTTATATAGAGGAAAAGCAGATTGTTTTTGCATAGTAACAAGCGATAGTGACTTTACTGGGTTGGCGGTACGTATACGAGAAGAAAATATGATCGTAATAGGCTGTGGTGAAAGAAAGACACCCGAAGCGTTGCAAAATGCCTGTGATTTATTTATACGAATTGATGATTTACTCTTAGCAAGTTCAGTCGATGCCAACAAAATTGTAACAAAAAACAATAATTCAGCACCAATCCCGCCAAGCGATTCAACTAATATAGCAAACACAACTAAATCTTCAAACTCAAAAAGCAAATACACTAAAATCCATAAATCTACCTTAGCAAAAAAGGATGAATTAGAAAAAACCTTTACCTCAACCACACTATTTTCTTCAATTAATACAACGAATTTTGTGGCAGAAGCTGATGTAGTTAGAGTCATAACTGAAGAAAAAACAACCATTGAATCTGTAGAATTAGCAAAAGCTGACCTCCAAGATCCTAATAATGCACAAGGAAATAATATCGAATCCTGTGAGTCTATCGTAATAATAGAAAATGAAGAAGTTTCAAGCGTTGAGTTAACAGAGGGAAGCAATGATGCCGAAGTAAAACACACATCCACGCTCGCTGAAAAAGAAAAAAACAAAGCACTTTTGATTGATGTAGCAAAAAATATCGTAACCACTGGTGTAAAAAGTGATGGATGGATGGATTTTTCCGTATTTATGTCAGAATTACACAAGGCAATCGTATTTGACCCACAATCATACGGACATACTAGCAAAAAGCTTTATTCGTTTTTTAATGACCTTGTTTTCGATACTGGTAAAAAAGTTTTTAGATTTAACGCAAAGCACGATCATGTAAAACTTAATATAAAATAGTAACACCACATCTTAACGCACCTTAAATTCGAATTTAGATTGAATAAGAGATGGTGTGAAAATAGCAAACGAGAATTCATCTTGCAATATTAACTAGAGCTAGCCATGCGAATTAATATTGTATTTATTGAAGACTTAATTATGCTCGCAATGGAAAAGTTGTTTTGGCATTTGTTTTATAACAGATTGGATTTGTTAATTCGTTCAAGCGAAAATGTAGAAAGCCATTGTTACACCTATTCAAAAAGATA
Organism: Christensenellaceae bacterium; assembly: GCA_031288735.1. GTDB lineage: Bacteria > Bacillota > Clostridia > Christensenellales > DTU072 > JAITQU01. The sequence continues at coordinate 3,663 of JAITQU010000014.1, read as the reverse complement.
TGCAGTGTACATGGATGCTAAAGTAGATAGAAAGATTTTTTGTTAGCAAGCGGGGTTGTGCCACTAACTACTAAACGATACATGAAAGATTATAACTAGGGTATAAATTTGGATAATATTCGTCTCTTACAATTATCGACACTACGACTAGAACAAGTAGCATACGGAATTGGCCGACCTTGTCCTATATTTAATTTGTGTTAGTGGTATGCAATCTTACACAAAGGTAGCTCGCTCGTCTGAAGTGGTGTATTACGATGTTATGATATATTAGAGAGACTAAACCTTAATCTAAGGCTAACTTGATGTGTTCATAACTACATATAGTTTCTTTTCATATTGTTATCTTTATCCTTTATTTTTTGGATTGATACTATCGCTATGGCTGTCTTCATCTTAAAACAATACTAACTCGGTTAAGGAAAGAACTGTATTTTATACAAGGCTTGCAATACACTACATCATTAAGAGATTAACACTAAAAAGAGTAAATATTTTATTACAAATTTAGCGGCTTTCTCGCATGTTAAAAGTTAATTCTACTCTCGATAGCTTTGCTTTTGATTTCATACATGCTTTCACAAACTATTAAGTAAACTAATCAAGGAGCTGAAACCAAACTTACATGAACGACTTCATGACACACAACGAAAATGGACATAATGAATCCACTCCAAAAAATCGAACATCGACAGACAACATTGAAACTTCTCCAATCGATGGTAATAACTTTCATCAAAAACAGGTTGCTCAAAAATCGATTAAATTAAACGTTATAATGAATGGTTTATACATGATCAGCGGTATCATTTTCCAGTTAGTGACCTATCCTTACATTTCTAGGATATTAAACCCTGAGGGTATTGGAAGTATTGATTTTTCGCAAACCTACATTTCTTATTTCTCCATGGTGGCTTTGCTAGGAATTCCTGTGTATGGCATCCGCGCATGCGCAGTTGTTCGTGATGACAAAGAAAAGTTATCTAAAACAGTTCAGGAACTTCTAATAATCGCACTTTTAATGATGATTTTTTCTTATTCAGCACTTTCAATTAGTTTCTTTTTTGTTAAAAAGATAAGGATTGAGTTTTTGCTAACAATAACATTTTCTGCAACAATTTTCCTAAATTCAATCAGCATGAACTGGCTATATTCTGCACTAGAGGAATATGCATATATTGCTATTAGGAGTATTTCCCTTAATGTAGTTGCTATTATAGCGATGTTTTTGTTTGTAAAAACAAGTCAAGATTATATCGTGTATGCAATCATTACCGTGTGTGCTAGTGCTGGATCTAGTATTCTAAATTTATTTCATTCACGCAAGTACATCATTTTTAAAAAGCCCAAGAAATACGATTTTAAACAGCATATCAAGCCTGTCCTCTCATTTTTCGCAATCACTGCAATAATCAGCATTTATACCAATTTAGATAAATTACTCTTGGGATTCCTCATAGATGATGATAATTTGAGTGTTGGCTTGTATTCTACTGTTAACAGAATTTACAGGGGATTAATAGTTATCGTAAGTATTTTAGGAACTGTGTTGCTCCCCCGCATGTCATATTATTATAAAAACAATCAAAAAGATAAATACTTTCTTTTAATAAGTAAAGCTGTAAATTTCGTGCTAGTTTTTGCAATCCCTTTAATATTGTTTTTTTCCTTTAATGCATCGACTATTGTTTTATTATATGCAGGTGAGGAGTTTTCAAAATCAACGAATACTCTGCTTATACTGCTGCCTGGCATTTTGCTTGCTGGACTAAACAATATCACAGGAAATCAAATACTAATAACAATGCAAAAAGAAAGGATACTAATTATATCAGTAATTGTTGGTGCCATCGTGGACTTTGCATTAAATTTAATACTAATACCAAAGTTTACATATGTCGCCCCTGCAATTGCGACAATTTGCGCTGAATTAGTTATATTAACTGTGCAAGTTATTTATTTAAAAAAATATTGGAAAGTTCTATCGAGTGGTATACACTTAGTCAAATTGCTAGTATTAAACGTTTCGCTTGTCATTGTTTTGCTTGGAGTCTCCTTCATTCCCGTATCACAAATTTGGCAGCTATTCCTAAATGCAGGACTTTTTGGTATCGTGTATTTCGCAATTTTGATGCTTTTTAAGGAACCAATGTTGCTTGATATACTAAAGTGGAAAAGGTCAAAAACAAATTCTGTCTCTAGCACTACTAATGACAAGGAAGCATAAATATCCAAAATGAAAAAATCACTCACTTCATTTTACATTCTTTAATATAGAGAGTCTTTTTTCGTGCAAAACCCCTTGATTTTCGCCTAAAGTTTGATGTGATAAAACTAAGTGGAGGAAATAATGATTTATTCATTCATTCGATGATTTACTCTAATATTTAACGAATATACAGATATAAAGGAAAGGATACGACGATAGGTTCAACCAGTGCGATTAACTCAAGTTACTAGAGGTTTATACAAAAGCAATATGTAGACGATGGCAAGTATCTTGCCTGCTATTTACGGCACATCAAATCTCTCGATGTTACTCTTCACACCCCAACTGAATTAATTGTTAATGTTGATAAATTCAAGACGCATTTCTTAAATTGCTATTTAAAAGAACTTTTTCTACATTTGAATCGCTTACTCATGTGTCTTTTCTCGCTAAAGTGCTGACCTTTTTTCAAATATCATACAAATGAAGTACAGTAAAGGTAAACATCTGACTCGCAACAGAGTTGTTTGATTAGAAAACAAGTACTTAATTTGCTTAAACACGGGATAGAGAATAAACAAATAGCATTCTGCACTGGTTTGTCACTGCGTCGAGTTCAAGTACTAGCGAAAGAATATGAAGAAACAGGAAAACTTGCAAAACCAAAACCTCGTGGCAGAAAACTAGGAGATAAGCGTCTTTTAACACTGCAACATGAATGGGAGATTAAACGTCTTATAACAGATAAATATCCAGATCAATACAAATCTGATTGTATGTTGTGGACACCAAATGCAGTAAGGGAATTGATATTTAGGAAATATGGAATAAAACTTGAAAAACAACAATGGTTAATTATCTGGCAAGTTGGGGTATGAGTTGTCAAAAACCTGCAAAGCGTGCATACAAGCAAAATCATGAAAACACCGAAACTTTCAAAAAAGAGGTATACCCAAGCATTAAAAAGCTAGCAAATGCACAAAATGCGGAAATTTATTTCGGTAACGAGAGTGGAATCAATAATCAAGCGTATAATCCCATGGGATATGCCCCTAAAAATTGTCCGACAGTAGTGAAGTTTGTAACGAGCATGGAGACTGTAAACATGATGAGTGCTGTTTCCCCTAATGGAGCATTAAAGTTCATGCTATATGAAGAAACAACAACGCAACAGAAGCTCATCGAATTTATGACTCGCCTCGAAAAAGAACGTCAAAAAGACAAGGTGCTTCTGTTTTAGACAATTTGAAAGTCCATCATGGAAAGATTGTTAAGAAATGGCTTGAGGAACATCAAGATCATATTCAAGCCTTCTATTTCCCGTCATACTCACCAGAGCTTAACCCGCAGGAATACCTAAATAATATCCTAAAAAAAACATTCATTCTGGAATAACTCCAATAAACAAAAAGCAAATTCATGCAAAGGCTAATCAATTTCTGCAAAGTGTCTCT
>JAITQU010000058.1 GCA_031288735.1 Christensenellaceae bacterium | reverse complement strand
AATTGTGCTAATTCTTCCGCTTATTCGTCTAATATTTCGTTGGCGTAATTCGCATCCTTGCGCCGGTCGTTGTAATTATCTACAATGGATTTTAATTTCTTGGTAAAGTCAATGCTCTTAATTTTATTTACTCGCTTAAATTCGCCTATCGTCTGGGACAATAATCGTTGCAAAATCTTGATTTTAGTATTTACGAGCGGTATCTTTTTTATTCTTTTGAGGTATTCTTGGCTGAATATATCAACTTCGTTTTGCTGAGTCTCCTGCCCGATACGAAATAAATCCTCTACTCCCTCCGAAACAATCGTTGCTTCGAGCATCTTGCGAACATGTGCGTTCATTTGCGTAATATCGGGAGAGTTACCTTTTGTCAGTTTGAAAAGCACTGCACTAACAGCAGTGTAGAAATGTATATAATCCCTTTCTTTTTCTGTGAGTTTATCGCTCCCCACGCAAAGGTTATATGCCCCTTTAAGCCGCTTAACAGTTGACATAAATTGAAATTCGAGTTCATTGGTATGCTGAATGTATTCCACCGCCTTTTTTAATATTTCGAGCTGTTCAAGCTGAGTGCCATTGAAAAACTTAGCGCTTTTGAATTTTTTAAACATTATTTCTAACTCTTTCAACTGTTCTCGGACGATTTCAATGGATTTTTCCAAATCTTCAAAACTTGAATCATCCGTGTTGGTGTAATCCTTTAAGGTGCGATTCATATTGTTCTTTATGCAGATATAGTCAACGATAAGCCCTTTATCCTTGCCTGTGTACACGCGGTTAACGCGAGAAATCGTTTGGATAAGGCTGTGTTTTTGAATGGGCTTGTCAATATAAATCGTATCAAGAGCTGGCACGTCAAAGCCCGTTAGCCACATATCAACAACGATTGCGATTTTGAAATTTGATTTTATTTTCTTAAATTGCCTATCTAACTCCGCCCTGTATTCTTTAGTGCCGAGCAAATTGTAGAGCTCCTTCTCGTCATCTTCGTCCCGAGTCATAACCATCATTAATTTTGGCATGGAGTGTATAGTTTGTTTCTCATTTTCAGTAATCTCTGCGTCTTCGTCAGCTGTGATAGAAACGCCCCATTTGGGTCTTAGCATGAGGATTTCTTTGTAAAGGTTATATGCTATGTGCCGGGCACTGCAAACAAACATTGCTTTGCCAAATACCGACGCACCCTCTTGAACACGCTTTTCATAATGGTCTACAAAATCCGCCGCCACTGCTTTTATTCTGTCGGGATTGCCAATTATTGTATTCAATTTAGTAACCGAATTTTTGCTTTTCTCAATTTGGTATTCGTTCGCACCTAAAACCCCGCAATCGGCATAGTACTCCTCAATCTTTTGCACTTGCTCGGTGTCTAGCGTGACCTTTGCCGTCCGTCCCTCATAAACAAGGTTGACAGTTATACCGTCTTTTACCGATTCAACCATTGAATAACTGGCTACAATGCCGCCGAACACGTCTAGCGTTGCGTCAATCGGGGTGCCAGTAAAACCTACGTTTTTCTTTTTTGTTTGTATTTGCCATAGTTCATATCCATTCCATTTTTCTGTTTTTTTGATGACAAAGCACACTTTACTTGAAAGTTGTGTTCTCTTATATCGATATCTCGTTAGATTTGTAAACTGCGCTGAATTCCTTGCGGTCAATCCAGATTTTTTGAAAGCTTAAAGCACTATTTTAACGTTTTCGTTACCAATGCTTCGATTAACAAAAACTTGTAATACAAAAATTAGTAACTGTTCACACCTAATTGGAACAACAGGATCATTATCAATCCTCTGCATGACACTTGAAAAAAGTCAGCACTTTAGCTGGAAAAGACACCGTATAACCGTTTCGAATGTAGAAAACGTTATTTTAATCAGCAATTTAAGAAATGTGTCCGCTGTTTAGCACCATTAACAATTAATTCAGTAGAGGTATGAACAGTAATTAAAATTACTCATACTTAAATTGCTAAATTAAATACTTAATAATTTTTCTAGTACTGAAAAAACTAACTGGATAAATATAAACTAAACATAAACATAAACACATTATTTGAAATTGTTAAGCACTATTATCTGCAATTCAACTTAGATTAAATCATGTCATACAAAAGCTCTTAAAAAGAAATTTTAATATTGAAAAAAATAAAGTGCCAATTTTATTTAAAGATAAGTTTTTAGGTTAAATGCCTAAATTATAGTGTGTTTTAGCTTTGTCATTAATGAATAATATGTTTTATAACTATCTTTTTATACTATAGCACATATGAAAAAGTTACAATATTTATATTTACATTTATATTTATATTAAGTTTAAAAAAGCACTAGCTTTTATTAACTTAAATGAAAGAAACTATTTAAATTATAGTAGAAAACTTTCCCCAATTTCTAAACACTTTTTATATTGACAGCCTTTAGATAAAAGTAGGTTTTTCGAGATGCATCTACCGCTTTGACTGCATTCTAAATATAGGTGACAACAGCCAAAATATAATTTAGGCTCTTTTTGCATATAGCATGCATTATAAATATTGATAATATTTTCCATAAGTTTGTTAATCAATATTTCGTCAGAGGAAGGTATCAAAAAACTGCCGCTGAAACTAAACTCAAATTCTAATTCAGATGTGTTTATACTTTGCCACAAGTCTTCAATACTTTCATTTTCTTTAATTTTCCAATCGTCAGACTTTAATACTCCAGCTGAAAACAAAAATTTTTTTAAGAATGCGTCTTCTCTTCCACTTCCCTTTAATGGGTAAACAATACGTAAAAAATCTTGATTAAAAAACGAAAACATGAGCTCGTTTTTTGTGTTTTTAATTTGTATTGAATTATCATCGTATATTTTAAGATGTGAAAGTGCTTTTTTGAATCTTTTTTCGTAGTCTTTTATTTCAAGCATAGTTTATGCTCCATTTCTTAATTTTAGTTTAATTAAACAATGCTTTTAAATTTTTTTTAAAAGTATTCATCAAAAGCGCATATATAAAAAAACAAACCAAAATTTAGAGCTTAAGTTAATAATGTAAATTTTAATTTGCAAAAAATATTATTGAAATATATCTTTAATTTAGATCATGACTTAGCCTTTGACATGTATGTTCCCGTACGAGTATCAATTCTAATAATTTCACCGTTATTAATAAATAATGGAACTTGAACTATATATCCTGTCTCAAGTGTTGCAGACTTTGAGCCAGGCTGAGCAGTTGCGCCAGCAATTCCTGGTTCACAATCAACAATTTGTAATTCCACAAAATTTTCGGGTTCCACTGAAAAAGCAGAATTCTTAAAAAAAGCAATTTCAACCATGGAATTTTCTTTAATAAAATTTAATGCATCTTCTAATAAAGTCTTACTTACTGGAATGAGATCATATGATTCATTGTCCATGAAATAATATAAATCACCATCGTTATAGCTAAAAGTCATTTTTTTTCGGTCAATGTGTGCAAGCTCAAACTTTTCATTTGGATTGAAAGTTCTCTCAATTACACCACCAGTCATTACGTTACGTATTTTAGTTCGAACAAATGCTGCACCTTTACCAGGTTTAACGTGCTGAAAATCAACGATAACTTGAACAGTAGAATCCATTTCAAATGTGATACCTTTGCGAAAATCTCCAGCTGATATAAATGCCATAAATAACTCCTATGCTTTATTATTACAAAACGAAAAGTGACTTTGAGGAATTTGTCAGGTTGTATAGTGAATTGTTTTCTAATCTAACCATATCTTCGATTCGTATTCCAAACTTTCCAGGAAAATATACACCAGGTTCAACAGTGAAAACATTTTGTGATGTCAATCTTTCGACTGAATACGTTGATAATCTAGGAGATTCGTGGATATCTATACCAACACCATGTCCAGTTGAATGAGTAAAATTATCACCATATCCAACATTGGTTAAATAATTTCTTGCAAGAGCATCTGCCTCTTGTCCTGTTATTCCAGGACGTAAACCCACAAATACTTCTTTTTGTGCGGACAACACGGCTTCGTAGACTTTTTTGTAATTAGGATCAACCTTACCGACAGCAAAGCATCTAGTCATATCAGAACAGTACCCTTTATACTTTGCACCAAAATCAATTAAAACTACATCAACTTTATTAAGTACAGTAGAACCTGGAATGGAATGCGGCTGTGCGGTGTTTTTACCAAATGCAACAATACTATTAAAGGCAAGACTACAACCATGTGCATATATTAAGGAATTAATTTTATTAGCAAGTTCTAACTCTGTAATTCCAGGCTTAACAATATCTAGGATGGTTGAATATACGCGATCTGTGATTTCTTGAGCTTTTACTATATATGAAATTTCTGTATCGTCTTTTATGGCTCTTAAGTCACTAATTCTCTGAGACATTGGAACCAGCTCTTTGCCAGCTAATTTGAGATTCATATATTGCTTGTAAAGTATGGTTTCATCCTCATAGCAAATTGTTGTGACACTAAGCTCCTGACATAATTGAGCAACTGCCTGAACGTAATTACCATTTTCACATATGACAATTTCAAAGTCAGTTAGCGATTCCTTTGCAGATTCAGCCGTGCGAGCATCTGTTACATAGTAACGTTTGTCGGGTGACATCAGTACAGCAGCATCGGTGTTGTTGTATTTTGTAAAGTAATACAAATTTGATTCAGATAAAATTACAGCTGCATCAGTGTTTCTAAAAAAGTTTCTATCCATGCATATATTATAACGTTGATTATTGATTTTGTCTATTACTATTTGATAATTCGATAAAAATTAGGAATAAGGGTTACTGTTCACACCACAACTGAATTAATTGTTAATGTTGATAAATGCAAGGCGCATTTCTTAAATTGTCATTTAAAAGAGCTTTTTCTACATATGAAACGCTTATTGCTGTGTCTTTT
>JAITQU010000241.1 GCA_031288735.1 Christensenellaceae bacterium | reverse complement strand
CTTTTGATATTCACGACTTTGAATTCGTCCAGAGACAGATAGTTTCGTGCCGATAGATAAACTCGCTGCAAATCTTGCATTCCGCCCCCATGCTATACAAGGAATATAATCGGATTTGTTGAATGCCCTATTTACTGCAATCAAAATGTCACATATTTCTCTATTAAATGGTGTTGTTCTAAATATTGGATTTTTACAAACATAACCAATGAGATTTATTTGATTAGGGTTTTTGATAAAATTTATACTCTCATCGTATTCTGCTATGTCTCTAACAAAAACTGTTAGCATAAGTTTGGATCGATCATCTATGATTTTGTTATAACTTCTAAATTGACCTTCTATGCTAACAATTTTATCTGTTTTTAAGGGAACATCTTTCATTAGTCTTTCTGAAATGGTTATTGGTATAATATCTGACTGCTCGCTAAGTCTTGAAATAACAAGATATGCCTCGTAGAACCCCTCGCCAAACACGTGATGTGAATAGCTAGGTTCGCTTAAAACTTTACCCGTAAGACAAACTAAATTATTTTTGAGTTGTAAAGGATTATCCATATGTATCTCCTCTTCTTTTTATTTCTAATAATATTATTTATTTTAATCGCTTTTTAGCTGACACCCATTAGGATCAATTATATATCCATCATCAAGAACCATTTCGTCAAGCCGCACCAGTGAATACCCATTCTTTTTTAACGATGCAATTATCACTGGGAGAGCTTCTAGTATATGGTCCGAATTATTATGGCAAAGTATGATAGAACCATCCTTAGCGTTCGTGTTTACTCTGTCAATAATGCTTTGCGCACTATCGCCTCTCCAGTCTAGTGTGTCTACGTCCCACTGTATCATTAAAGCATTATTTGCTAAAACCTGCTTTATTAAAAAATTATTGTATTCACCAAACGGGGCACGAAAATATTTAGGACGATACCCCACAAGCCTTTCAATTTTGTCTGATGTAAAAAGTATTTCGTCATTGATTTGATTAGATGACAATTTAGACATGTGTAAGTGGTTCAAACTATGATTTGCAATTAGGTGACCATGTTTATCAATATCCTTAACCAAATCTGGATACATATCAATCCAGAACCCAACAAGAAAAAATGTAGCCTTACTGTTGTTTTTTTCTAGTATCGAGATAATTTCTGGAGTTTTATCAGCTCCCCAAGCAGCATCAAATGTCAATGCAACCTTTTTTTGTCCACTCTCAACGCAATAAATTGGAACTAGTTTTTCTGATGCGTAAGCATCCTTTACATGAGTTTTAACTGAAACTAGTATGATAACTACACAGGTTATTATAACTAATACAATTATTGCTAAATATAACAATTTTTTTTTGATCACAAGTATCATTAACAGCACCTTCATTATACAGTATTTAAAAAGTCGAATTTTAACTAATTTTATCAAATAACAGGATATAAATGCGTTAAATTCACTAATACTATATGTGTGAAAGCAGTTAATTATGCTAGAAACATTAACTTTTACATTTCATTGTTTTTACCAATTAAAATATTATTGCTTTTTTTTAAGATTCAATTTACCCCAGCACTTAAAAGAAAACTACTTTCAGTAAATTTTCCGTATAGCACGAGCACTTTTTTATTGTCGGTCAAATAACTCAATAGTGCAGTATTGGTGTCAATCGCTACGATAAAGTCTTTATCTAAGTACCAGTCATTAAACACATAATCTGGTTTTGACGGTGATCGTGGTAGTGTTACACTATCATAGATTGATGCTGCTACAAGACTATTAACATAACTACCATCGCTAACAAACATTACTAGTGCTGTGTTTGGCAAAAATGTTGTAAGCGTAAAACATTCAGTGTAATTACTCCATAATGCATTTTTTCGATGGACATCAACCTCGGCGGCGCTAGTTTTCAATATAAGCATTCCTTGTTCATTCTCTTTAAAAAACACAGGATTCAAGCCGCTAGCATTAGAACCTGTAAGTATAATTGTTAAAGTTTGTTTCCCAATTATAAATGCGTTTTTTTGAACACTTCTTAAAGATGCTATAGTCAATCTTGTTACGTTTTCAGCTCCGTCAAATACACCTCTTCCAATTCGGACTACGGTATTGATATCAAAGACATCCGAAGCCCCACCCTTTAGATTTATGCAGTCTTTGAATGCATAATCTCCTAGTTCAACAATCCTGTCAATGTTTAAGTCATATAAACTAATAGCACCATAGAAAGCAAATGGACCAATTGAAGTAAAGCGAGTCACGCTTGTAGGATTTAAAACAACGCTCCTGTTGTTTTTCTTCGGTGGATATCTGAGAATTTTCAATCGATTTTTTTCATATAAAATACCGTCAATAACACCGTAAGCTTTGTTATATGTGGCAACGTATATGGATTGAAGTGATAAGCATGGTGCTAAGAGCGTCTCTGGCATATAAGAAACATTGCTTAGGTCAATACTTGTAATATCGATAAGTGCTTCAAAAGCATTATCATCAATTATATTAATTGCACCGATGTTTAAGCTTTTAATTTTTGCGTTGCCTTTGAATACTCCAGAAGGTAAGTATACAACGCCTCGCCCATTTACCTGTGATGGAATACTAATGATTGTATCATTACCAGTATACGAAAAAACACCATAGGTTCCATCATTGCGTTTGTATAAAACCCAGTCATTAACGTATGTAATTCCATTCGAGAGTATGTCTTTTGCATCAGATGCATTTATTGTATTAGTAATAATTACAATAGTTCCAAAGACACGATATTTTCCTAAAGAATTTGTTCTTAGAAAATATGCTGCCTCTGCAAGTTCAATTGCGGTTTGTGTGCTATTTGTGTTTATTGCAGTGAAGCTCGAAGAATCACTTGCAACCTTTAGTATTTCAGTTATTTTAGGAGCGAACCAGTTTAATTTTTCAGTTTTTAAATAATTAGATAATTCAGCTCGTTCATCAAGATATTGCATTTGTAAATTAGCATAGTGGTAAATTTCATAGTCCCTTAGGTAGATATATTTTAAATTTGTGATTGGTTGTAATGCCTGGCTTTTAAACTCCGCAAATAAGGTTATATTCATTTCTGGCATCTTAAACACATCTGATACATTGATTTTAATCCCATCCTGAGACAAATAGTAGACTGATTTTAAATCAAATGAACTCCTAGAAAAAATGAGATGAATAAGGCTATTGGGGAGCATTGAGTTTTCGTTGATGCTTGGGTCTAGTGAAACTATATTTTTAATAGAATCATCAATGAGTATTGAAAATTTCTGTGTAGATGCTATTTGACTAACACTTGCATCAATAGTAATTTGGCTTGCTAGTTGAATATCTTCTGGTACTACAAAGGATGAACCACTTATTATACATGATTTAGCTCGGCTAGTATTATCTAAGTAATAGTAGCGTAATTCATTTAAAGCAAAAACACCAAAATATGTAACAGTTATATTTACAGTTTCGTTAATTTTAGCAAATGATTTGTCAGCTGTAATTGTTAATCGGTGATTTTCAATGATTTCATCATATGCTATTATTTCATAAAAATTTGGATCGTCACTTTCTCTAAACTCACAAGAAATAACAACATCATTGCTTGGCATATTGAAATTTGTATCGTTTAATATAACATTGTTAACATAAATTGCTTTAAGTTCTTTACCTTTGTTAGTCTTAATCGTAATTTTTATATTATCACCAAAATATGCTTTGTCACAGCTTACATTAATAAATCCGTCTTCTGAATTATCGACTTGTATATCATATTTAATTTTTTTGAATATTGGATTTATTGTTGTATTTGATGCAGGCATGGTAAAGTTTTCTGGTGCATGTATTAAATCCATAATATAAACAGCATCAAGAAAATACCCAGTATTTGCACTTACAGTTAGTTCAACCTCTTCTCCTGGATAATAGAACGATTTATTGGATTCTAAAACGCCCATATCACTAGTAAGTATTGTTAATTCATATGTGTCAGAGATTTTTGGTTGAAATGATACTAGAATTGTGCTAGTGTCCTTAGGTGCGATAAATGTGGTGCTTAGTAAATTGACCCCATTTAAACTAATAAAGTCTAATCGATAATTTTCTGCTGGAGTTACAAATATTTGAACATAGCTACCTGTTATAGGACAATCATCACTCAACTCAACAATCCCAGGACCAGCAATTTCAATATTGATTTCAGACCTTACACTTTCGTCTAGTGTGTCGAAATATACTTGAATAAGTACATCCTTTGCTGGCATAGGAAAGCTAGTATCATCTAAGCGCACATTATCAATAATTGCATACAAGAAAAAATATCCAGGGGCGGGAATTACTTGAAAGGATATATCACTCTCAATTGTAGTTTGCTCTATGTCCAATAAAACATCGCCATCACCTAGAGCTATCTGATAGGAAACATTGAAAAGTTTTAATTGGCTTGTGCCAGATATTAAAACACTACCTATTGGCATTAGAAAATTGTAGCGTTTAACATCAGGCTGTGTTGAAGTGATTGGGATAAGCTCAAGCTCTTTTTCATTGCACTTTGCGACTATTGAATTTTCATCTACTTCATATCCAGAATCTGGGGTTACAACTACCAATATCTCATCATTAAATTTAGCTTTTCTTTTACTAAAATTCACTGAAGCGTTTTCTACATCACCAATTATTTCAAACTCATATTCTTTTTCTGATATCCATTTTGCATAAAGAGTCGTTGAACTAGTTGGCTTGAAGAAAGTAAGATCGATTTGTTTAGTGTACTCTTTATCACTAAACCACCCTATAAATATGTGTCCTTCTCTAGTCGGTACTTCAATATAAACCAGATCGCCAGATTGAGATTCTATTTTTTCAATTAAATTTCCTTGACCATCTTCAAAAACAACAGTAATGGATTTATGTTCACTGCAAGCTATTAAAGAATACAATATAATAATCAATAAAAATATTGAAAAAAAGTATTTAATCTTCCCTCTTCCGTTTGCATTCATTTCATAGCTCACTAAACTTTAAGATTGAATATCGATTTTATGGTTAGAAGTGTTATTCAAACTCTAAATAAAACAATTATCATTAAGTGTATACTTTCAATATAATGTAAGATATTTAACTGATAACATAGCAGATATAAAAATAAAAATTTGTTTTTTTGTAATTAACCACAATTTAAAATCTCTCTACATACTTTTTAGTATGTTAATCTCTCTTTCCGTTAAATATCTAGACAGCCCTCTTCCTAGACCGCCTAGTCTCAATTCACCGATTGCAATGCGTTTAAGAAATACAACTTCTTTGTTTATCATTTCAAACATTCTACGTATTTGGCGATTACGCCCTTCATAGATTGTTACTTCGTATCTGCATATATCATCTTTATCCTTTTCGAGTAACTTGATTTTACAAGGATGAGTTTTACTATTATCTAGCACTACTCCATTTCTAAGCATAGCTAAATCATTTTCAGGGATGTTTCCTTTAATCTTTGCAATATATGTTTTGGGTATTTCATGTGATGGATGTGTTATTTTCTGTGCTAGTTCCCCATCGTTTGTTAAGAGTATCAATCCCTCGCTATTATAATCTAATCTACCAATATGGAAAACTCCCTTATCATCTGTTAGCTTTACGTAGTCCATAATGGTTTTTCTTCCACGTTCATCTTTTTTTGTACAAACGCAACCCTTAGGCTTATTCAGCATAATATAAATGCTCTTAGTAACTAATTCTATTTTGTTGCCATCTATTGAAACGGTGTCGTTGTTTTCATTAACTTCCGTAGCTAGATCGCTGACGATTTTGTTGTTTAGTTTAACACGATTCTCTTTTATTAATAACTCTGCACCCCTGCGAGATGAAATCCCGCAATTAGCAATATATTTATTTATTCTCATAATCATTCCTCTTTTTCTTTTGGCTCACATTTGTATTAATAGAGTAACACAAATTTCAAAAAAAATCAATGTGTTTAGTTTAGCAGGACAGTGTAAGATTTTGGTATTTTTGAGATAAATAATGTGAATAAAATGAATTTACAGATATGTTTTCTCGAAAATTAATACTATTTGTCTTTTAAATCTAGACTTTCCATTATCCAATCGGGAGTGTATGTTAATTTGTGTAAATCGGGGAGGAGGTATAATATAAACACAAATTAGTAGGACACTAAAAAGACATAAGTTCAGTTAACCAAATGATCTCACGCCGTTTTTTAGCTTAGTTTCCTCAAAAACAAAGAAGTGAAGTTTAGTTTTCATTGTTATCCACAAAATTGCCACCGTCCATTTTATATGATACACATCAATTACAATTTTAAATTCCCATCTATGTTTTTTCCCGCAAGGAAAAGCGACAATTCAATATCATAATTTTTTCAATTTCATTTTAGCTTAGATATAATTGATTCAATTATGCCGTCAAATTTATTAGTTTTGCTTTCAGACTCATTCATGCTTATAAATGTATGCTTGCAATCAGAAAGTATCAAAAAGCCCATCGGCTCAACAGTAAGTCCACCACCAATTGCGACCAACGGCTGTTCATCCTTAGGAGTTCCCATCCTTCTAATATCTAAACCACCGTTTACAAATCCTGCTGATATTTTGTTTATTGGAATTACACTAGTTTTTCCTAAAGTGAACTGAGCACCAAACAGCACATCGTTTTCTAGTATTTTTTTTAATCTATCTAAAACCTCGTTTATCATATTACTGAGATCATCAAGAACCATAACACACCTCACTTTTTTAGTATGTGTATAAATTTGCTTTTAATTAAAATAAAATCACAATTTTTGTAATATAGGAATTCACCATAAATTAGCCTTAATTTAAAAAATTTTACCATTTTTCTTTTCTACTTGTCTTTTTCACCATTTTCGACTCAAATT
>JAITQU010000239.1 GCA_031288735.1 Christensenellaceae bacterium | reverse complement strand
CTTGGATATATATACTCAAAGATTTCTTTGAGCTACTCGCTACATCGAATGACCCTGCGTCGATACTTTACAACAAGCGTGATAGCACATCTTGAACCGCATGATTTTACTATCCAAGTCCTCTCGAAAATCAGGCCTCCCTTATATGCACTGATTCTTTCACAAATTCTCAAAGTGTCAATACAGGAGGGGCGAACAAGGTGTTCGATTTATCTCACCGCCTATAGAGTCGGGAGACTTTTCATACATAAGGTTAAATGTGCCACCTTCAATATTATTTTCTTAGCTTTAATTTTTAACCTTTTTAAGCCATTTAGATAGCTCGTCTATTTTATCTGTTTTTTCCCAAGAAAGATTAGCTTTCCCAAAATGCCCATAGGTAGCAGTTTGTGAATATACAGGCTTTAAAAGATCAAGTTTAGCTATAATAGCCATAGGTCTAAAATCAAAAATGTTTGGTAAAATTTCAGCTATCTTCTCATCACTTACTTTACCAGTATTGTAGGTGTTAACAAGTATAGACACTGGATTTGCCTTTCCTATAGCGTAACCTAGTTGAAGCTCACATTTGTCGGCAAGTCCAGATGCAACTATGTTTTTTGCCACATATCTTGCATAATATGCCGCACTCCGATCAACCTTGGTTGGGTCCTTTCCAGAAAATGATCCGCCACCGTGGTGAGCGGAGCCTCCGTATGTATCCACTATAATTTTGCGTCCAGTAAGTCCACTATCGCCTTGTGGACCACCGATTACAAATCTTCCAGTAGGATTAATATAATACTTCGTGTTCTCATCTAAAAGCGAAGCTGGGATTGCCACCTTTATTACCTTTTCTAATATGTCAGAGCGTAATGTATCCATATCAATCTGAGGTTCATGCTGAGTCGAAAGAACAACGGCATCCACTCTTTTTGGCTTATCATTGACATATTCAACTGTTACTTGCGCTTTTCCATCTGGTCTTAAGTACAAAAGCTCATTTGTTTTTCTAACCTTTGCAAGTTGAGTGGTAAGCTTGTGTGCTAGCATTATTGGAAGAGGCATAAGCTCCTCGGTTTCTCTACATGCAAATCCAAACATTATACCTTGATCACCGGCGCCAATTTTATCAAACTCATTGCCGTTTTCGCGATGCTCAATGCTGTTATTTACACCCATAGCGATATCCGCTGATTGCTCATCTATTGCTACTATTACTGAACAGTTTCTATAATCAAACCCAAAATCAGGGTTTGTATATCCAATTTCTTTGATCTTGTTTCTCGCAATGTCGGATATTTTAACATAACTTTCTGTTGAAATCTCACCCATAACAAGCACAAGTCCTGTTGTCACTATTACTTCGCATGCAACATGTGCTTTAGGATCGTCTTTAATAATTTCATCTAGGACTGCATCCGCAATCTGATCACATATTTTATCAGGATGTCCTTCCGTAACGCTCTCTGATGTAAAAAAGGTTTTCAAATTTTTGCCTCCTCACTGTGTCACTTTTTTGAGATTTAAGTCTATATTATTTATTCTTCGTCATAGAGTTTTTCAGTGTCTGCGCCTACAAACTTATCATCCTCTTTTATTCGTTTGTCATCTTCAAATACCTTTTCAGTGCTGAGATTGCGATAAAGCTTAAGTCCAGTCCCAGCTGGAATAAGCTTACCGATAATGACATTCTCCTTAAGTCCAATTAGATAATCAGTCTTACATTTGATTGCCGCATCAGTTAACACTCTTGCAGTTTCTTGAAATGAAGCTGCCGATAAGAAAGATGCTGTTGCAAGTGCGGCTTTAGAGATACCTAAAAGTATTCTCGTAGCCGTTGCTGGTATTCCACCTTCCTCAAGTACACGCTCGTTCTCTTCCTCGAAACGATTAACATCAACAAGCTCATTAATCAACAAATTCGTGCCCCTAGCATCGTTTATTCTTACTTTGCGTAGCATTTGTCTAACAATGACTTCAATGTGCTTGTCATCGATATGAACACCGTTTGATCTATACGCTGACTGCACCTCACGGATCATGCTCTCTTGAACGCCTCTAACACCCTTTGTGCGCAAAATATCTTGTGGATTTATGGACCCAACAATTAGCGGATCACCTGCTTCAACCACCTGCTCATTTTTTACTATGATCTTTGCATTGCGTGGAATTTTGTAGTCAATTTGGGTATTGTCATCTACGCCACCCTTAACGCTTACAATATAGGTCCTTTGATGATCTGTGGTCCCTATTTCTTCGGTCAGTGTTATAACTCCCTTAATGTCGGCTATGATAGCTTCTCCCTTAGGTTTTCTAGCTTCAAAAAGCTCTACTACACGTGGCAAACCTTGTGTAATGTCAGCTGCCGATGCAATACCTCCTGCTTGGAATGTTCTCATTGTTAATTGTGTACCTGGCTCACCTATAGATTGTGCAGCAATAATTCCGACCGCTTCTCCTAGTTTCACAGGATTCCAAGATGATAAATTAGCACCATAACATTTAGCACAAACTCCTTGCTTTGACTTGCATGTGAGTACCGAACGGATTGAAACCTCCTTTACTCCAGCATCTGTGACTTTCTTTGACATGTCCTCACTAATAATCTCGCCTGCATTTACTATCACTGTTCCTTTTACAGGATCGATGATATCCTTAATTGTATGTCTGCCAACTATTCGCTCCTCTAAATCCTCAATTTTCCTGCCGACTGCATCAAAAACATCCTTAACAACAATACCCCTAGCATCGCCGCAATCCTCTTCTTTTACTATAACATCATGTGCTACATCAACAAGTCGTCTTGTTAAATAACCAGAGTCAGCTGTCTTAAGTGCTGTATCCGCACCACCCTTTCTTGCACCATGTGAAGCTATAAAATACTCTAATACGGTTAGTCCTTCTCTAAAGGAGGATTTAACTGGTATTTCAATAACTCTACCTGCAGGATCGCTCATAAGTCCTCTCATACCAGATAATTGCTTAACCTGTTGCATTGTACCTCTTGCACCAGAATCTGCCATCATCCAGATGGGATTGAACTTGTTGAGATTTTTAAAGTTATCCTCTAGATTTTTACCTATTTTGTCAGTTGCCTCTTTCCAAATTTCGACAGTTTCATTGTATCTTTCTTCAGCGGTTAACATACCTCTGGCATACTGTTTCTCTCTATCAATTACTGCTTTTTCGGCTTCCTCTAGTATGGCCTGTTTGTTGCCAGGTATTTGCATATCGAAAACGCTTGCTGTAACTGCCCCTATTGTAGAATACTTGAACCCTAGTGACTTGATTTTGTCCAATATTTTAGAAACCTCAGTCGATCCCTTTAGTTTAAAGCATCTTTCAACAATCTGTGATAATTGCTTTTTCCCAACTAGAAAATCCACTTCGAAATCGAGTTTTTGTTCGTCAGTATTACGTGGCACAAATCCTAGATCCTGTGGAATCGCTTCGTTGAAAATCAGTTTACCTACAGTTATAGGGATAAGTCGTTTTATTTCCTTACCATTGATTTCCTTTGTTATGCGCACCTTGATGCGTGCTTGCAATTCAATATCCCCTAGCTGATATGCCATTTTCGCCTCATCTGGTGATTTGAATAGTCTTCCTTCTCCTTTGCCGTTCTCTTTGCTTTGTGTCAAATAGTAAGACCCAATAACAATATCCTGAGTAGGACTAACTATAGGTCTGCCATCTGAGAGCTTAAGTATGTTGTTTGTCGAGAGCATAAGGAAACGAGCTTCAACCTGTGATGCAACTGATAATGGGACATGCACTGCCATTTGATCACCATCAAAGTCAGCGTTAAATGCTGAACAAACTAATGGATGTAGTTTTATTGCTCTTCCTTCTACTAAGATAGGTTCAAACGCTTGTATTCCTAATCTATGCAGTGTAGGTGCTCGGTTTAATAATACAGGATGATCTTTTATAACCTCTTCTAGAATATCCCACACTTGTGGCCTTACGCGATCTACTGCCTTTCTCGCGCTCTTTATATTTTGACAGACCCCATTATCTACAAGCTTGCGAAAAATGAATGGCTTAAATAATTCTAATGCCATTTCCTTTGGTAGTCCACATTGATACAGCTTTAACTCAGGTCCTACAACAATAACCGAGCGTCCAGAATAGTCAACACGCTTACCTAAAAGGTTTTGTCTAAATCGTCCTTGCTTTCCTCTCAGCATATCCGAAAGTGATTTAAGATTGCGTCCACCTGCGCCTGTCACAGGCTTGCCGTGCCTGCCGTTATCTATAAGTGCATCGACAGCGTCTTGTAGCATTCGCTTTTCGTTTCTTACTACGATATCTGGAGCTCCAGACTCTATCATCTTTTTTAGACGATTGTTTCTATTAATAACACGTCTGTAAAGATCATTTAGATCGCTTGTTGCAAAACGTCCACCATCTAATTGTACCATAGGTCTCAGCTCAGGTGGGATTACAGGAATAACATCTAAAACCATCCATTCAGGACGATTACCAGATGATCGAAATGCTTCAACTATATCTAATCTCTTAGCTAACTTGATTCTTTTTATGCTAGTGGCAGTTACAATTTGCTTTCTTAAGTTTTCACTTTCTTCATCTAAGTCAATCTCTCTTAAAAGGAGTTTGAAAGCCTCAGCTCCCATTCCAACCTTAAAAGAATTAGCACCGTATTTTTCAACAGCCATTCTGTAATCTTCATCTTTTATAACGTCTTTCTTCTTAAACTCGGTGCTACCTGGATCGAGAACTACAAATGCTGCAAAATATATTACCTGTTCCACATGCTTAGGACTCATGTCTAAAATAGTACTTATCCTAGATGGTACACCACGGAAATACCATATGTGAGAAACTGGAGCTGCGAGTTCAATGTGCCCCATTCTTTCACGGCGCACCTTTGACTTAGTTACCTCAACGCCGCACTTGTCGCAAACAATACCCTTATATCTCACGCGTTTATATTTTCCACAATGGCATTCATAGTCGCGTTGTGGTCCAAATATTTTCTCACAGAACAAACCTTCCTTTTCTGGCTTTTGCGTTCTGTAATTAATAGTTTCAGGTTTTAACACCTCGCCATGCGACCATTCCCGTATTTTATCAGGAGATGCAAGTGAAATCTGTATTGAATCAAAATTGTTGATTTCCATCTTTATTACCTCAATCCCTATTATTTATCGTCATCATCTTTGAATTCATCATGTAACATTGCCTCGATATCGTCTAGTGGAGATTCACCCTGTTTATCGAAATCAAAGTTGATTTCAGTGTCGTCATCATCGAATATGCTATCGGCAAATGACGTGGTTCCGATACTAGAATTTTCTTTCTTTTCTTCAACAGTCTTTATTTCACCAAACAAACTAGCTATGCCATCGTTATCATCAGTATATGACGAGGTGTTCTCTGTGACAAAGCTGAAGTCGTATTTCTCACTGTTCTTGCCTTCCTTAATAGTACGCTCAAAATCCTGATCCTCATCATACACATCAGCGAGTGAAACCTCTTCTTGGTTTTCAGTTAGCAGTCGCATGTCTAAGCATAGACTTTGCATTTCCTTTTGTAATACTTTAAAGGCTTCAGGTACACCAGGTTCGGCTGTTATTGAAGACTTCATTATACTATCAAATATCTTCTGTCTGCCAACAACGTCATCTGATTTTACCGTCAGTATTTCCTGCAATATATTAGCAGCACCATACGCTTCAAGTGCCCAAACTTCCATTTCTCCAAATCTCTGGCCACCAAACTGTGCTTTACCACCTAGGGGTTGCTGTGTAACTAAGGAGTAAGGACCTACCGATCTTGCATGTATTTTATCATCGACTAGGTGCACTAGCTTTAACATATACATATATCCGACAGTTACAGGATTTTCGAATGGTTCTCCCGTTCTTCCATCAAATAACTGCAGTTTCCCATCTCCTGGTAGTCCATTATCAACTAGCATTTGCATGATATCATTTTCCGATGCACCATCAAATACTGGCGTGGCAACCTTCAATCCTAGTATTTGAGCTACAAGCCCTAAGTGGACCTCTAACACCTGCCCGATATTCATACGCGAAGGAACACCAAGTGGGTTTAATATTATTTGTAGTGGCGTTCCATCAGCTAAAAATGGCATATCCTCTTTGGGTAATACTCTTGAAATAACACCTTTGTTTCCATGACGTCCAGCCATTTTATCGCCAACGCTTATTTTTCGTTTTTGTGCTATATAAACTCTTACTAGTATGTTCACTCCAGGGGTCAGCTCATCCTTATTGCTTCTTGTAAACACCTTTACATCAACAATAATACCAGCTTCGCCGTTTGGAACACGCAAGGACACATCCCTTACTTCTCTAGACTTTTCACCAAATATTGCTCTTAATAATCTTTCCTCGGGTGTTAGTTCAGTTTCACCTTTAGGCGTGACTTTTCCTACCAGATAGTCACCAGATCGAACCTCAGCTCCTACCCTTATGACACCATTTTCATCTAGGTTTCTTAGCATGTCCTCGCCAACATTTGGTATGTCTCTAGTAATTTGCTCTTCACCTAACTTAGTATCTCTGCATTCTATCTCATACTCTTCTATGTGGATACTTGTAAACACATCTTTTTTAACTAATTCTTCGGATATTAAAATAGCATCCTCATAGTTATATCCTTCCCAGGTCATAAACCCGATTAGAATATTTCTCCCTAGTGCCATTTCACCATTCTGAGTGCTTTGTCCATCTGCAAGAGTGTCACCTTTTTGCACCTTGTCACCCTTTCTTACGATAGGCTTCTGATTGATGCATGTTCCTTGGTTTGAACGTCTGAATTTTTGCAATTCGTATTTTTCTTCTCTGCCATTAGTCCCACGTACCCTAATTTCATCTGCACTAACATAAGTAACAGTCCCATCTGTCTTTGCTAATACACACACACCGCTATCATGTGCTGTCTTATATTCCATACCAGTACCAACAATAGGTGACTCTGGTTGTAATAGTGGCACAGCTTGGCGTTGCATGTTAGAGCCCATAAGTGCACGCGTAGCATCGTCGTTTTCAAGAAATGGAATTAGTGAAGTTGCTATAGATACTAATTGCTGCGGTGAGACATCCATGTAATCTACCTTGCTTGCAGTATATTCCTTAATTTCATGTCTATAGCGACAAGTTATTCGTTGCTTTACAAATTTCCCGTTTTCATCTAGAGCTTCGTTTGCCTGTGCAATAATATAGTTGTCTTCCTCAGATGCATCTAGATATTCTACGATCTCTGTCACAATACCAGTGGCCTTGTCTACCTTGCGATAAGGGGCTTCGATAAAACCATAATCATTTACTCTGGCATATGAGCTTAGAGAGGTGATAAGTCCAATATTTTGGCCTTCTGGTGTTTCTATAGGACACATTCTTCCATAGTGTGAGTGGTGAACGTCTCTTACATCAAGACCTGCTCTTTCTCTATTAAGACCGCCTGGGCCTAGTGCAGATAACTTTCTTTTATGTGTCAATTCGGCAAGTGGGTTTGGTTGATCCATGAACTGTGATAGCTGTGAGCTACCAAAAAATTCTCGAATCGCACTTGAAACTGGTCTTATATTGATCAAAGATTGTGGGGTTACCTCGTCAGGATTTGCGGCAATGCTCATTCTTTCTCGAATAACTCTTTCAAGCCTTGAAATTCCTATTCTAAACTGGTTTTGTAGTAGCTCTCCTACTGATCGTACTCGCCGATTTGCTAAGTGATCAATATTGTCTGCGCTACTATAGCCGCATTTAACTAGACTTACAATATTAAGATTATATGAAACGGATGCCACAATATCATCAATTGAAATATGCTTTAAAACTAATTTGTCAGCATTTGCTGAAATAGCACTCTTTAATCCCTCCATGTCACCCACATGAGCATCCATGAGCTCCTTCAAATTGGGATAATATACTGCCTCGTGAATCCCTAAATCCTCGGGTGGACAATCAATAAACGGTGCAAGGTTAACACTATTATTACCTATGACCTTTAATATTTTTGCATTCTCTCCAACTCCCACCTTTATGCGGACAGCATTTATACCAGCGTTTTGGATCTTTTTTGCGACTTCTCTAGATACGATCTGACCAGCCTCTACAAGGATTTCACCATCAACAACAATATCCTCTGCTGCCTCTCTATCCGCTATGCGATTGGCAATCGATAGGTATTTGTTAAATTTGTATCTTCCCACGCGAGATAGGTCATAACGCCTAGCGTCAAAGAAAATATTTGTAAGATGAGTTGCAATCGCACTCTCGGTAGGTATTTCGCCTGGCTTTAATTTGCGATAAACCTCCATTTTTGCCGACTCTACACTCTGGTTATCAAAATCCTTCTCAGCAGTGCGCTCTAGTACCTCGTTATTATCAAACAACTCTAACACTCTATCGTTTGTGCTAAAGCCTAAGGCTCTTAATAGTAGCGTTGCAGGGATTTTGCGTGTTCTATCTACTCTAACAGAAAGTGTGGTACAGCCCGAAACTCCAATATCCTGCTCGAATTCTAACCACGCCCCCCGTGACGGGATTACCGTGGTAATGAAAGACCCATTGTTTTTTTCAGAGTTTGTAGTATATACGCCAGGGCTTCTCACAAGCTGACTTACAACTACACGTTCAGCCCCATTAATGACAAATGTACCATTGTCAGTCATGCGAGGAAAATCACCCATGAAGACACTCTGTTCAATCATTTTGCCAGTTTCTTTGACGGTTAGACGTATCTTTACTTTAAGTGGCATTGTATAGGTAGCATCGCGATCCTTACATTCGCGCACGTTATACTTGCATTCGCCTTCTATAGAATGCTCTAAAAACTCTAGCTCCAACTTTCCACTAAAATCCGTGATCGGTGTAAAATCCTCAAAGACTTCTCTTATTCCTCTTTTCAAGAACACTTCATATGACTTCTTCTGTATTTCAATGAGATAGGGAATTTCTAAAACTTCCTTGATCTTACCAAATGACCATCTATCGACTTTCCCTCGTTTTACCTTATGGATTCTTTGAGACATACACTTCTCCTTTATGAAATAATTATTTATGTTTTTCGATATAACTAGCCTTAATTGCGTTAACTTTTATTTGACACAAAATACTAAAATTAGTTGCCCTGGGCTTGGTTTAAATATTACAAAGACCTAGTCAGTCTATCTTAACCTTTTTAGTCAAAACAGCGAAAAAGATTTTTATTTATCTTATTTCTATGGGTTCTGTCATTTTCTATGTACTACTTTTTTTACAACTTGCTTTTTTAATTTATTGTATTTTCTTGTATTCCGAATAAAATATTCATTTTGGATTTTACAAAGGGTCTTGCAATTTTTTTATATTGAATTTATAATATTAATGAGATCAATTATTTAGTTAGTTAAGCATGTCACAGACGATACTATTCCTTAGCACAGCTTTTAGCTCTTAAGTTTAAGCATGCAGAGGGATCAAATCATCTCTATCACGTTACTATACAAATTAGCTTTTGCAAATTTGGAAACGAAAAAAAACTCCCATAGCGAAGTAACTCAAACCAAGAAAAAAGCTTAGCTTGAGAGGGTAATTTGTGGTTAAAAAACATTTGATAATTGATTTTTTGCATAATATCAATTTTATATTATATCAACAAAAAATGATACCGTCAAGTGTTTAACCCCTTGAATAGTTAAATTACGCAAGTTTGCTGGTAAATAAATAGTAAATTTTGGTGTTTTCGTTCGAATGCAAGATTTTTTAATTTTAGTGCTCGCCTTTTAAAACGAAAAATCACTGCTTAAAGCAAAGACCCCTCTAGTAAATAAAATCTCTAGTAATAATTTTTTGAAATTAGTCTTTGAATAATACGATCAGACACTAAAATTTCATCACATAGTTCGCTATAGATTTGTCTCAATTTTTATAGACACCTGTATTTTTTGGTTTTTACAACATTTATTGTAAAAATCACTCTTCAAGCGTCGTTACACAAGCAATTTGCAATTTTATTTTGTTGACTTTTCTACGCTTTTGATATATTATTGTGTTATAAATTTGAAAATTTTAAAGCAAATATGGTGAGGGAATTGGAAAGTGAAAATTGTAGTATTGGATGGTTATACTCTTAACCCAGGTGATTTATCTTGGGATGCTTTATCCTCTCTAGGAGATTTGACTGTTTACGACAGAACTCCTAAGGATTTAATTGTTTCGCGATGTTCTAAAGCTGAGATTATATTTACTAATAAGTGTATTATTGATAGGCACGTAATTGACTTGCTTCCAAAGCTTTCTTACATTGGAGTTTTGGCAACGGGCTATAATGTTGTTGATTGCCAATATGCAAAGGAAAAAAACATTATTGTTACAAACGTCCCAGCATATAGTTCAGAAAGCGTTGTTCAAGCTACTATCGGACTTATTATTGCTTGCCTTTCTCAAATACCCGATCAAATCTCTAGTGTTAAAATGGGCAAATGGGAGAGCTCGGTTGATTTTTCCTATTATCCATTGCGGTGCCATGAATTATTTGAAAAAACTGTAGGAATTATTGGATATGGGAAAATTGGACGACGTTTAGCAGAGATCGTTTTGGCTTTTGGAGCTAAGGTTTGTGTGTACAACAAGGGCAAAAAATATGAAATAAGAGATGGGATCACTTATGCAGACACCCTTGAGGAGCTCCTATCAAAAGCTGATATCGTCTCGTTAAATTGCCCTCTTACCGACAAAAACCAAAAAATGATAAACAAGGAATCAATTAGCAAAATGAAACGTGGGTCGGTGCTGATAAATACCGCACGTGGTGGATTGATAAATGAGCTTGATTTAGCAGATGCTCTCAATTCTAGACATATTTCTTTTGCAGGTTTAGATGTTTTAAGCACGGAACCTCCCTCTCGAGATAATCCTTTATTAAAGTCTCCGTATGCTTATATCACGCCACATACAGCTTGGGCTACAGAGGAGGCACGTAGTAGATTGATGGCAATAACTGTTAACAATCTCGTGTCCTTTCTAAATGGAAGTATAATTAATATAGTGAATCCATAAACTGTAAAACCATGGTATAATTAATATCATACTTGAATAAACTCATAATTTAAATTATGGGTATTTAATTCAACGGATAGAGATGTGGCAGTAGTTCAAATTTAAATAAATGCTTTTAATTTCAATTTATGCTATTTTCAAATTTCTATCTCTTTACAACATATTTGATGGTTATAGTAAAAAAGTTTACAAAATAGATAAAATGTGTTTATTTTAACTCTCGTTAATTTAAAAAACTAGGTAAACTGCAGATTCTTTAGATTAATAAAGCTAGAGAATGATAACTCCCACTTTTTAGGTGAGTTTATAATAAAAAGGAAATATAAATGAGTTCAATCGCAATTATTGATTTAGGTTCTAATTCTGCCAGACTAGTGATTGCCAAAATTATTGAAGGCGGATATTTTACAGTGGTAGATGAGCTAAAAGAACCCGTTAGGTTAGCTCAGGACATGGATACTGATGGTTTTTTGCGTCCTCTGCGTATGTCACAAACTATTAAAACGCTACGCACCTTCCGTGCTCTTTATGAAAGTCATAAGGTTGACGAGGTATTAGCCTTTGCAACAGCGGCAGTTAGACGCGCAAGAAACCAAAAATCCTTCGTTGATGATGTCCAAAACGCATGTGGAATTAAACTCCAGGTCATTTCTCAAGAGGAAGAGGCAATGCTAGTCTACTATGGAGTAATTAATTCTCTAGATGTTCCAAAGGGTCTTATTGTCGATATTGGCGGTGGTAGCGTTAAAATAATCCACTATAACAGACGTGTTATGATCGCACAGGACACCCTTCCATTTGGTGCGGTTACACTTTCTGAGCGTTTTTCAGATCACAGCTCGCCAGAAGAATCTGCGGTTGCTATAGAAGCATTCGTAACAGAGGCTATAAAAAAATTCGATTTTCTGCAAGCACTAGAGCCCGAGACACAATTGATTGCTGTCGGTGGTTCTGTCCGTAATCTCGGGAAAATAAGTCGTAAAGTTAAAAGGTATCCCCTTGACATGGCACATAACTACGTTATCCCATTTTCTGAGTTAGATACCATCTACGATACGATGAAACCATTATCTGCCGAGAAACTGTTAAAAATAAAGGGCCTTTCAAGTGCACGTTCTGACATTTTCCCTGCAGCTCTATCAATACTTTCCGCAATCAAAAATTATATCTCAAGCAAAATATCGACAACCGAATTGCGCATAAGCGGTGCAGGTCTAAGAGAAGGAGCGTTGTTTAGATATGCTCATCCTTCTGTCATGGAAAAGCCAATCAGCGATATTTTAGGACACAGCATATATACAATATTAAATCAATTCAATATAAATATCCCACATGCCGAGCACGTGTTTGAACTATCTGTTCAGCTTTATAGACAACTAAAGGTTTTACATAAATTACCACGCTCTTTTGTAAAGGTGTTACGAGTTGCATGCATGCTACATGATTGGGGGAGCAGTATTAAATTTTATGACCACCATAAGATTAGCATGTATCTTATATTAAAAAGCAATCTTTATGGAATTCCGCAACGCGATCTTATTACTGCAGCAATAGTTGCTGGATGTCATTCTAGAGATACAATTGAAACCTTAGATGTGAGCATGTATTCATCTATGCTTGATGAACCCACTGTAGAAGCCATTAGAAAAATTGGTGTTATTTTAAGAATCGCAGAAAGCTTTGATAGAAGTCGTAGTGGTATGATAACTAACATAATCTGTGATATTTTGGGCGACAGCGTCATTTTAAAAACAAAATCGCAGGGTGGTGACTGTACATTAGAGATCAAGGATGCTATGAGTGCTTTCGGCGAGTTTAGAAAAGCATTCAGGAAAAATCTAGAAATATTATAGTGTTTTACATAGTTTCTTTAGTGTTAACTTCTACACCTTTAAGGTGACGCACTCCCGCCGACTAACGCCTTCGGCGTTGAGTCGGGACTTCTTTAGAACTCCCACTTACGGCAGGATATTTTACCACGCTATCACCGTGCGTCCCACGCTTCGATGTAATGCGCTATGAGGTGAGTAATCGAAGCCCTCTAGCCGAATGATTATTACTATCCAAGTCCTCTCGAAAATCAGACCTCCCCCTTATATGCACTGATTCTATCACAAATTCTCAAAGTGTCAATACAGGAGGGTCGAATAAGGTGTGCCTTCATCTCACCCTATAGAGGCGGGAGACTTTTCACACATAAGGTTAAATAATTCTAAATTACCTTGTCTCAATATTTACCTACTTTATATAAAAGGATTTTAAGACAACAAAAATTTTTTTTATAAGTTTGGTTATATCGGTTTTTATTTAATGCATTTTAAAGCCGCTGGAGTTTTCATATGGATTCTAATACACAAAATCATGCGTTTGCTAATAGGACTGTTAATAGATTAAGATACGTCGTTGATATTGGTTCAAGTTATACTTCAATTTATCAAAACGGCACAGTTCTTAATCAGCCTACCGCAGCACTTATTCGAAGAAACCATCGAAACCTTGAATTAATTGCCGCAGGTAGCGATGTTTTCAAATACCTAAAAAACCGAGATCCAAATACAGATATTGTTAATCCAATGCGGGATGGACAAATTGTCTATCCTGAGGCCGCATCTCTTATGCTAAGAGCATTCTTTAAAAGGGTAGTTCCTCGCACTTTTTTTAAAGGTGCAGAAATTATTGTCGCTATTCCATCTGGGATTACCAATATTGAGCGTGATACATACGAAAGAGCAATTATCAAATCTGGCTATTCCGATGTTTTTCTTATTGAAAGTATCTATGGATTATGGCCAGTAATAAAACCAAATGGGCAATTGGTTATAATAATAGGGAGTGGTATAACAGATATCGGTATATTGACTAAGGCTGGAATTATTTCTGCATGTTCAATAAATTTGGGTGGGAGACGCATTGATGAGCTGATTGCCGAACATGTTGCACGTGAATATGCAACAAAGATAAGTCTTACCACTGCAGAATCGCTCAAAATGGAGATTGGCAATTTTAACGAAGGCGATACCTCATTTGCAGAAATAATGGGACGTGATCTAATAACTGGTGAAGTTAAAAAAATCAGTGTTAGTGCTGCATCTATTAAACTACCAATAAAGGAATGTTATGCTAAACTTATTGATGTTGCAGAAAGTCTATTAACTACCATACCCGATCATCTTCTACCTGCTATAGCAAAAAATGGAATTTATCTTGCTGGCGGCGGTGCTAACATGAATGGACTTGATGATTTTATAACGAAACGCTTGAAAATTTCTTCCACTAAGGATCCTGACCCTAAGATTGCCGTGGCACGTGGATTGTATAGTATTTCTAAATTATAAATAACCCATACCACTCCTCCTATCACTTTTTCTAGATCCCCTTCTAGAGTTTTAGAGTTTAAACAAAGTATCTCATTTCCTGATTCATTTAAAAATTGTGCATTTCTCGAATGAACTAATTCACATGTAGCATTCCTATTCTTTTCTGTGACTATGGTGCAAAACATCCAAACGAGCGGCAGGTTATTTCACATTGGGGATAGAGACAAATTACCACTTGCTATGTCGATGTTGAGTTGATGATCAATCTTTATTTATTATAAATACAGAAATTGATTAGTTTTAGTGCAGTAAAAAGGCGAATTAAAACACTAAAGGAAAGTGTTCGATATAGCTATTATAAAAAAGTTTGGCCCTATGTTTTCGATCATTGGTAAGAAGCATAAAGAAATTTGTGAATTCTCAAAATTTTCTAAATAGTATTTGTTTTATTCTTAAATTAATAGGGCATGAGGTCATTTTGATGATTAAACACTAACGGCGGCATTGAATCGCAGGGGGAAATAATTAAAATAAAATCACAATTTTTGTAATATAGGAATTCACCATAAATTAGCCTTAATTTAAAAAATTTTACCATTTTTCTTTTCTACTTGTCTTTTTCACCATTTTCGACTCAAATT
>JAITQU010000231.1 GCA_031288735.1 Christensenellaceae bacterium | reverse complement strand
CAGCAAATCCACCGTGTCCGCCCCCAAAAACAGAGACGGCATCAAGGTCGCTTGCAACAGCATCAACAAGCCAATGTCCGCTTAATTTGAGTAACGCTAACGACTGAACAGCGCCGTTGATAGTATAAGAACACTGCGCCATAGTTGCGCTCTCGTCTATAACCGTCTTAACAACAGCAATAGTTGGTGGCTGTTCTTTAGCAAGCGGATTGAAACCAATCATCGTCTTTTTGTCTTTAATTTTTGGAGCCGAAGATGGCGACGAAAGTTCAAAACACTTGTCAAAATCAAAAGAGATATAATATGCCTCTAAAAATTTTTCAGCAATACGTTCCGCTTTTTTTTGCTCCGAAGAACATCCAAAAAATAAGACGGAAACAACGAAAATTAAAACGCTTTTTTTCATTTGGTTAGAATTTATAGAACAAAGTTAAAAAAAGTTAAATACATAAAAAAACAAAAAAATTAACGATATTTGTAAAAACATATAAAAACAATTACGACAATGAAAAAAACAAAAAACATTTTTTTAGGGCTAATGCTCTGTATACTTGCAACGATTAATGCTTTTGGAGCAAAACCATCATCTTTACCCGATTCGAAAATAGATTATCCGGAAGGTGTTATGAACCTGTTTTTTGAAAACAAGGTTGATTCAGCAGAAATATTAATAGATAAAGCAAAAAAACGATATTCAAAAAAAGTAAGCGCAATATCAATTCTCACAATGGAAGCAGCGATATATTTTGAAGCGTTAAAAATGCCAACTTTAACAGAAGAGACAAAAAACAGAATAGAAGCAAAAAAGGAGACGCTTGTAAAAAAGATGAAAGAAACAAAGAGTGAACTAATGGCATCTTTTTTGTTATCAAATGGTTTAATAAAATTAGAGTCAAACAACGACACAATAGAATATATAACATCTTGTTTGCAATATCAAACAGAAGAAGAAATAGACAAAAAATTTGATACGACAGATTCCGAAGAAAAATCTTTAGCCGTATTTACAAAAGATGACCACGCCGTACTTTTAATAATTTTAGCAAAAGCACAATATAATGCAGGTAAGAAAGATGAGGCGTGTAAAAACTTGAAAATTGCAAGTAAGCTTTTTATGCAAGACTTTGTTCGGCGTGACGTAAGTGCAATGGCAGAGCAAATTTGCCCCCCCGAAACACTAGAAAACACAAAAAACAAAGAAAGCACAGAAAACTAATATTTACTAGTAACACTGTTGCTTGATGATAAAGGCAAATTCAAAGAAGGAGATATCTTAGGAGAAATAATTCTTTCTCCAAGAAGTTTATTAAAGTTTGTGCCTCCAACACTATTTTTTCCGAAAGATGGAAATGCAAACGAAAAAGTATTCTTGCAATAGAAGCGAGGGTCTTTTTGTGGTAGTGCAAATGGCGCAGAAAAACAACCTAAAGAATTAATGTACGTAAAAAACGGAACAGCCGTTTCACCGTTAATTCTTTTACTTGAAAAAACAAGCCACCGCCCATTAGACGAAAAACAGTGATATTTTTCACCGTCCAAAGAATTAATTTCGTTAAGCATCCGAACAGTACAATATCCATTAGCGTCAACACTGTCTATATAAACCAAACATAAATCACCCTTATTAAGCGACGGAAACGTACCGTTTGGTAAAATCGAAACTACAATAAAATTATCGCAAGGTGAAGACGCCGGCATAGTAACGCTTACATTATCTTTCGAAAAAGGATAAACCATAAAAGGCTTACCAATAAATTTCCTTTGCGCTGTATCAAATGTAATTCCCATTAAATCAAATTTAAAGTCATAAAACTTATCTAACGAAAGCCGAATTGAGCGGCAAAAATACAAAACTGTTCCACTACTATTCCAGCAGGAAAAACTGTAAGCAAAATTAGTATCAGTTAAATATGGCGAAGAAAACACAAAATTTTTATCCAGGTCATAAACCAATATGCCAAAATCAGGATCTTCTGCGACAAAATCCAACATCTTGCCGCTTGCACTGTCAATATAATGTAGAGGATGTATATTTCTGTTTGTGGAAAACGCAATCATTTTTCCGGATGGATGCCACGCCGGAAACGTAAAATTGCACGCTCCGGAAAGCGCAATCCGCAACATTTTGCCATCATGATAAATATACGTTCCGCCAAATTCAGTTCCACGGACTTGAACAACAAAAGTATTCATATCATTTTTGTTTGCATTGTGGCAGTTCATACAATTGGTTTTAATTTCTTCACTGTTAAAGAGATTTTTTACAGAAAAAGAGCCAATATTTCTATAATCTACACGTAAGGGATAGCCGCTAAACATTTCGTCATATGCATTTATCCGGTAAGACAAAAAAGGATCAATACTATCTGCCACATACCAAACAAAAGTATCGGTAGCAGAGCATAGCGACACACATCCATGAAAAGCTTTTTGTAAAAATTGCGACCATAATGTTTCTGATGGTTCAAATACAGAACTTTTAAAAAAACAGGAATCAACCTTATATCCAAAACTGTCAAAAGCAAAAAAAGCAAACGATGCCTTTTTATCAAATACAATATGAAAAGGCGATATATTAACAGGAATAGTTGCCCCTGAAGGGTAAAGTGTTTTAGACAAATTACGGCAAAACTCTTCATTTTGAACACAAATGACATATTTGCACGAAAACATAAATAACAAAATACA
>JAITQU010000052.1 GCA_031288735.1 Christensenellaceae bacterium | reverse complement strand
AAAAGACACAGCAATAAGCGTTTCATATGTAGAAAAAGCTCTTTTAAATGGCAATTTAAGAAATGCGCCTTGCATTTATCAACATTA
Organism: Christensenellaceae bacterium; assembly: GCA_031288735.1. Classification (GTDB taxonomy): domain Bacteria; phylum Bacillota; class Clostridia; order Christensenellales; family DTU072; genus JAITQU01. Next base: position 6,103 of record JAITQU010000052.1, on the reverse strand, counting down.
ACAATTAATTCAGTTGTGGTGTGAACAGTAACTAAATGGTTACTGCTCACATCCCATATGGAAAGCATGGTTGGCACTCAAATTCTGCATGATATTTGGAAAAATGTCAGCTTAAAAAAAGTCACAACAATAAATGTTAAAATTTGAGCACTTTTAGGGAGTGTAAATATGGTAGGAGTGTAGTCTGTTGTCTGTTTCCTTTCAATTTCGATTGTATCAGTTACATTCCTATTTGTCAACGCTTAATTTTTTGTTGATCTTATTTAAAGAATTCTATCTCTATAGAGTATTTTCTAGTATTTCAAAGTTACCTCTTAAACTGATTTAATAGTTTTAATGTGTTGACAATAAGGGAAAAAAAGTCTAAACTTGTAAGTAATTAAACGCAAGATTTGTGTGTTGTTTTACAGATCAACTTTGCGGTCGCACTACTCCAATTTGTGTTTACTTTGTGATTTAATTAAATTAATGCTGTCGTAACTTTAAATTGTTTATCTCTTACTTGAAAACCACCGCCTTAAGTTCAGATGTTCTTTTAACCATTTCCTTTCTTAATGCGATGCCCAAATTCTTTTAACATAATGTCTGACAGAGTCGCACCTTTACCATTTTGTGTAGAATTGAAAGGTGTAACTTATGTTACATTAAAGTTTGGGTTGTGTTTATGTGTTTGTTATGAGCTTATGTTAGCGAAACGCACACAATGTAGAAATGAAACGTTACTATTTGCATTTTCAAAAAATTAATGGCAGTATATAACTTATGATTTTGAAATAAGGAGTTTATATATTATGGAAATTGAAATCTCGTCTAAATTCGACAAAGTCTGCGATATTTTAGTGAAAAACGGACGCGACCCTCACATGTTGATTAAAATCTTGCAGGATATCCAAAAAGAATATAACTATTTGCCAGAAGAAATCATGCTCTATATTTCAACAGTTCTCGGTCTTTCTCCATCTTTTGTATACGGTGTTGCAACCTTTTATTCTCACTTTACACTAACACCAAAGGGTAAGTACATTCTCAAGGTTTGTGATGGGACTGCTTGCCATGTTAAGAAGTCTGAGGACATCATCAAAACTGTTGAATCTCAGCTCGGGCTAAATGCTACGAAAAAGACATCATCTGATATGCTATTTACCTTTGAAACTGTAGCTTGTTTAGGTGCATGCGGCATTGCACCTGTAGTTGTAGTTAATGAAGAAGTACACGGTGCAATGAACAAAGAAAAAACTATCGCACTTATAAATAAAATAAAATCTAAGGAGCTGGAGAATAATGCACATTAACTTAGAAGAACGCAAGCAATTCTTTAACGAGTGCATGCGTGATTACAAAGTACGAATAATCATTTGTGGTGGAACGGGATGTATTGCAAATGGTTCAATGAATATCTATAATCGATTTATAGAGATAATAAACCAAAAAGGCTATGCAATAACTGTTTCTCTTAAAAAAGAAAAGGCAGACTTTATATTATCGCAGAGCGGTTGTCAAGGATTCTGTCAAATGGGACCGTTAATTAGTATTTACCCACAGGGTATTCTTTATACCAAAGTCTCTGTAGATGATGTAGATGAAATTGTTGAAAAGACAATTCTAAGAGGTGAGCACATTGATCGATTACTTTATCGCACACCCACAGGTGAACCTGTTTGCATCAAAAGCGAAATTCCTTTCTATGCTAGACAACAACGCATCATGCTTAAGTTGTGTGGCAATATTGATGCAAACGACCTCGACGAATATATTGGCAATGATGGCTATTCCATGGCACACAAAGCACTATTTGAAATGTCTGACGAAGCGATCTGTAAGGAAATCATGGATTCCGGATTACGCGGCAGAGGCGGCGGTGGATTTCCAACAGGTCGCAAATGGGATTTGACAAGAAAGAATCTCTCTGATATAAAATATGTTATTTGTAACGGTGACGAAGGTGACCCTGGTGCATTCATGGATAGATGTGTCATGGAAGGAAATCCACATAGTGTACTTGAGGGAATGATAATAGCGGCAAAAGCTATTGGTGCAAGTATTGGCTATGTTTATGTTAGAACAGAATATCCGCTTGCCGTTGAACGATTGAAAACAGCAGTAAAAAATGCTGAAGCTGCTGGAATATTAGGTGAAAACATACTAGGCTCTGGCATGAAATTCGTAGTATACATAATGGAAGGTGCTGGTGCCTTTGTTTGTGGTGAGGAAACCGCTCTAATGTCATCAATAGAGGGCAAAAGAGGTATGCCATCACCAAAACCTCCTTTCCCTGCAGAAAAGGGTCTTTTTGGCAAACCTACTCTGATAAATAACGTAGAAACTCTTTCGACAGTACCATTGATTATGAGAATAGGCGCTGAGGAGTATGCTAAGCTTGGAACAAAAACTGCAAAAGGCACGAAAACTTTCGCACTTACTGGGCACGTTGCAAATACTGGACTGATTGAAGTTCCTTTCGGTGCTACACTTCGCGAAATTATTTACGATATAGGCGGTGGTGTCATTGACGATAATGGCAATCTAACAAATGATGAATTCAAAGCTGTTCAGATTGGTGGGCCATCTGGCGGTTGCCTAACTCCTGCTCATCTCGACTTACCACTAGATTATGAAACTCTTCAAACCGTGGGAGCTATGGTAGGATCTGGCGGTTTGGTTGTAATGAATAAACAAACATGCATGATTAAAATTGCTCGATTCTTTATGCAATTTACTCAAAATGAATCCTGTGGTAAATGCGTTGTCTGTCGCGAAGGCACAAGACAGATGCTTGCACTATTAGATGATATTATTGAAGCACGTGCCACCAATGAAACTCTTGAGCTATTAGAAGAACTAGCAACGACAGTTAAAATTGGGTCTCTATGTGCTCTCGGAAAGACTGCACCAAACCCAATTCTTTCAACACTGAGATACTTCCGTGATGAATATAACGCTCACGTGTTTGGCGGTTATTGCCCATCTAATAACTGTGATGCATTTAAAAAATACACAATAGATGCTCTAAAATGCAAGAGTTGTAGTCTCTGCTCGAAAAAATGTCCTACTGGTGCTATTTCTGGCGAAAGAGGTGTTCCATACGTAATTGATGCATCAAAGTGCATTAAATGTGGAGCTTGTGTTTTATCGTGCAAATTTAATGCGGTAGCGGTAGGTTAAACTAGGAGAATATAAATGGCTAATACTAATGTACAAGCAAAAACTGCAAATATAGACGGAATTATAGTCCCACTCGAAGGTGAGCGAAATCTTCTTGAGTTAATAAGAAAAGCAAATATCGAACTTCCAACATTTTGCTATCATTCTGATATAAGTATCTATGGTGCGTGTCGTATGTGTATGGTAGAGATAGAGGGTAGAGGTATAGTGCCTGCTTGTTCTACACCAATAGCACCAGATATAGTCGTTAAAACAAATACTAAACAAATACGAAGCATGCGTAAAATGATACTTGAGCTTATGTTAGCAAGTCATGATCAGAATTGCACAACGTGCCCTAAGAGTGATGACTGTAGACTACAAAAACTCTCACGTAAAATGGGCGTTACAAAAGTTCGATTTAAGCAGATGGAAAACAACCGCATATTAGACACGTCCTCTTTCTCAATTGTGAGAGACTCAGGAAAATGTGTGTTGTGTGGTGATTGTGTTCGTGTTTGCCGTGAAATACAAGCCGTTGGTGCACTAGATTTTGCAAACCGTGGTGCGCACGCAAGAGTTGCGCCATTTAATTGTCAATCAATTTCTAAAGTTGAATGTGTTAACTGCGGACAATGTGTTAAGATATGCCCTACTGGTGCATTAATGCAAAAATATAATATTAATGAAGTGTGGGACGCCATTCACGATCCTACAAAAGTAGTAGTTGTGCAAATAGCTCCTGCAGTAAGAGTGGCTCTTGGTGAATATTTTGGACAAAGAGCAGGAACACTTTCAACCGGGAAAATAACCGCCGCTCTCAGAATGCTAGGCGTTGATAAAGTATATGATACATGTTTTTCTGCTGACCTGACAATAATTGAAGAGGCACAAGAGTTTTTAGAGAGATTTGGAAATAAAGAAAACTTGCCACTCTTTACATCATGTTGCCCTGCCTGGGTAAAATATGCTGAGCAAAATTATCCAGAGCTTTTAAATAATCTTTCTAGTTGTCGCTCTCCACAACAGATGTTTGGGTCTATTGCTAAGGATAAATTACCAAAAGAATTAAATGTCTCACGTGAAAACTTAATTGTTGTTGCAGTTATGCCTTGTACTGCAAAAAAATATGAAGCTAATCGTCCTGAATTTAGAGTTAATGGTAACAAGGATATCGACATTGTAATAACAACCAAGGAACTTGCACTTATGATGAAGGAGCGTGGTATTGAGTTTGATAAACTAGAGCCCGCTGCTTTCGATATGCCGTTTGGGTTTAAGACTGGTGCTGGTGTTATATTCGGTGCTTCTGGTGGTGTTGGAGAGGCCGTGTTGCGTTATGCATCTGCTAAGCTTACTCCCGATGCACCTATTGTGGATTTCAAACAAGTCCGTGGCGAAGATGGAATAAGAACAACAGAGGTTAATTTAGGTGGGACTAGCATAAGTGTAGCAGTTGTAAGTGGCCTTGCAAACGCACGAAAGCTTGTTGAAACTGTAAAAGCTGGCGAAGTTCATTATGATATTATTGAAGTAATGGCCTGCTGTGGTGGTTGTGTTAATGGTGGCGGACAACCCGTTCCATCACATGAACCGCGTGCCGTGTTTGAACGTGCTAAAGGGCTTTATGCTGATGATAAAACTATGCTTTTTAGAAATTCTGGTGCTAATCCTTATTTACAAAAACTGTATGCAGAAGAAATGACTCATGAGAAAGCACATCACCTGTTCCATACAACCTATGAAACTCGCCCACTTGTTTCACATGATGACATAGTGTTATTCTCTGGAAGAGATGAAGTTAAAAAAATAACCATTAAGATTTGTTTGGGTAATTGTTGCGTAAGCCAAGGTGCTGAAAAATTATATCTCGAAGTTATGAAACATCTTCGTGATAATTCTCTACTGGATGCAACCGACTTTATTGCAACATTTGGTGGATTTGATTGCCGCAACGGTCCTGTCCTGTCTGTTAACGGAACACTTATCGAGGCGTGCACAGCTAAAAAAGCTATAACACGTATTAAGAAAATTAAATTCTAATTTAAAAACGCCTCTCCGTAAAAGTAGTAAAATTTGTAACGTTAGTGACAGTCGAATTTTAACATACCAAACGAAGTGGATATCGATGTACTGACAAGGATTAATATATAAGGTTTATCGGCTTCGTTTTTCAAAGCTAAATGCTAAAACCTAAATAGTGCTTAGTTAACTCTTGCCACACCGATCTCATATCGCTTTTTGGCACTACAGTGTCCTCTCAAGTAGGAAAACAAAGAAATAAAACTTAAATTTTTCATTATGTAACCAATTACCACTGTCAATTTTAAAGGGTACACAACATATGACTCTTGTTTAGCAACAAATGTCACATCTAATATACTACCCTTGTGTGTAATTTTATTTTGTTTTGTAGTCCTTTTTGAACAAATCAAAAGTGCGATCAAGATTGTTTGAATTATGAACTTCTCTAGCACCAATATCACATGCAATCTGGCACATTGTCTTAAGATTCGAGTCCAAAAACCCATGAAATTATTTCGATTGTTAATTCTACTCAATGCTAAATCAGATAAGCCAATATAATTGTTGGAGCATTATGATCTTAATCATAAGGAATTGCATCTTATAGTTGCTCGTTATTTTTCTCTTATCTTTATGTATATTGGTCTCAATAGGTGCAAAATATTTCCCAATCTGTATTTTATTTGCTTGACTAACAGGTCCCCAGTTTTTTCATGTGATTTCTTGTTAAAGCTAAGACGTTTTCCAAAATTTCATGCTGAGTGTGTCAGCACATAACTTTCAGTATGGGGTTTGAAAGTAATCTTTTGAATTACAAGTGTTACTGTTCACACCCCATATGAAAACAACAACAAAATTAATTGAGAATTACGCTAAATCTAAAATAAATTTTAAAAATTGTTGTTTTAAAGGGCGTTTTCGGCATTTGAAACGATTA
>JAITQU010000264.1 GCA_031288735.1 Christensenellaceae bacterium | reverse complement strand
ACCATTGCAGGCGTAATTGCATTAGGGCACAAGATACGACTAAACTGGAAGCTTAACTTGCCAGTTACTATGTTGTATCCCATCGGTTTTGTTGTGTCCTGTACGCGCTCATAGGTTGGGTTAGTGTTTGAAGAAGTTGCCGTCCACACCTTTTGCTTGGGATGCTCTAAGATTAGATAGCCCTTCTGTACAAGGCTGTCCAATAAGACTTTAAGCCCTGACACATTGTAAAAAGTTTTGATTTGGTCGAGAGTAAGTGGAATACCATCCATCCAGTCAATCCCGATTATCGCCGACCATATCTTTTTTCGACGTTGAGTCAGAATCTTATTGAGCAATAATCGTTCGGACTCTATAATGTCGCCACGCAAGCCCAAATCCCAACTATGGATATTGTTCGGCCCTCCCCGTTTGTCTTTTATAGATTTGCCGTAAAGTTCATCTGGTTTATAGTTGGCAAACAGCTTTGTCGAAAATAGTCCCCGCTCCGTAGGTAAACCGTGTTCCATAATGTCACCAAATACCGCAGATGTCACTGGAAATTCGTCTAGAGAAATATTATCCTTACGGGTGCCGACGATGTAAACTCTTTGCCGTGTTTGCGCCAAGCCAAAGTCTTTGCTGTCGAGCACTCGCCAATTAACTGCGTAACCCATTGCATCTAATTTACAAAGAATAGTCTGCATAGTGCGACCAATTTTGTCTGTTGTATTTTCCCGGTCGTGAGTTACCAATCCACCTACATTTTCTAATAGAAAACCAAATGGCCTTTTCGCTTCAAGGATTCTTTCTATCTCGAAGAACAATGTCCCTCTCGTGTCAGCAAAGCCACGTTGCTTTCCAGCCACACTGAATGCCTGGCAAGGAAACCCACCCAACAAAAAATCAAATTCGGCTATGCTATCAGTTCGAATAACTCTAATATCGCCACGGAATTCTTCTGTTTTTGTGAAATTTATTTTTAAGGCTTTCAGGGCTGAATCTTTGATTTCTGATGTGAGCACACATTCAGTATCATAGCCTGCCGCATTAAATGCCTGTTCGAATCCAATTCGAATACCACCCATGCCAGAAAATAAGTCTATAAATTTAACTGTTTTTTTAGACGGCATCAGACAGGCCTCCTTCAGAATTGAAAAATGAGCTATTATCTTTGCAATGATACTAAATTCTCGAAGAGACAGGAATGCTGTCGCGATATGAGAATTCATAATAGTTTATAGTGAAATGGCAACTCTTAGTTTTTGTAGAGTTGCTCTTGTTAAAACATTAACTGTCGCCGAATTTTTTATACTTATAGAATCAGTTAGTATCGATTTTGCATTTACCACATGAAATAACGGAGAGCCAATTATTTAGTTATAGCACTTGTGGCTACGGTTGTGGCTACACAATGTGGTGTCTATGAAAAAAGAGCGAAAGCGGTTAAAAATAGAGAGTTTAGATATCTAAAAACATATAAACAAGCAGTAAGAGTTTGAATGGCATTCAAGAGACAATTGTGTTGATCTCGCTTATCCAAGTGCACTTGTTCAGTATTCTGTATTGTGTCTACGCTTGTGGCTACACACGTGGCCTCGCTTTTTCATTGCGCACATCATGCCATCACAAGTGCCACTTCTGCACTTACTTTAGGAATTTACTAACTAGAATTTTTAACTCCCACGAAAATTCCTAAGTATTGACTTTTTTAAAGTTTCGGTGTATCATAAATGTAATGATTTGAAGTCATTATCCGCTCTTATTGTACGAGTTAGGAAGAGAATAAGGATGCTGAAAACTTGCCTGGCTAGTCTTGTAATCGAATGTGCACGGTCTCGCAGAACTTGTACGCCTGCACCTATAAATACTTGAACCTTGCGCTATCAGCGTGCTCATGCTTTCTTTTTCAACCTGTGCGATTATAACAGTCTCTTGTTTTCCATTTTCCTTTTTGGACAAGGCCACAGCGATAATCGAAGAAAGCGGACCAGTTCGGATTCGCTTTCTCTTTTGCTAGTTTTTATTGAATTAATCATGTTTTGTTGTTCTTTATTCTCTGATATCGATTTACTTGCTATAAGAGAGTACAGTAATATTATGTAAGTGAGTAGTAATTTAATGAGGTAGTTAAATGGCAAACATATTTGACGTGGCTAAGTATATTTTAGAACAGAATGGAGAATGGATGAGCACATCAATACTTCAAAAATTGTGCTATTATGCGCAAGCATGGGCACTGGTATGGAGTGATGGGACTCCTCTTTTTAATGAAGACTTTCAAGCATGGCGAAATGGACCAGTGTGTCAAGAGCTTTTCGATGTCCTCACTGATCCATATACAATCGATGCAGACGAATTTAAAGTAGGGTCATCTGAATGCTTAACTCCAAATGAAAAAGACACAATAAAAACAGTATTCCAAGCTTACGGGAATCTAGATGCGCACGACATAATGATGCAAACGCATTCGGAGTTTCCATGGAAAAATGCGCGTGTTGGCTTATCTAAAGATGAAGTTCGTGGACGCATAATTACAAAAGACTCCATGGGTGAGTATTATGGAAGTTTGTAATGAGTGATAGTATTTTTCTAGCAATCACTTTAAGGAGGCGACTTTAATGGCAAACATATTTGACGTGGCAAAATATATTTTGGAACAGAAAGGGAATATGACCACTTGGAAACTTCAGAAGCTCTGTTATTATTCGCAAGCCTGGGCATTGGTTTGGAGTGATGGCGTTCCTCTTTTCGAGGAGGATTTTCAAGCATGGAGAAATGGCCCCGTGTGCCGTGAACTTTATGATGCACATAAGGGATTGCTTACTATTACTGCTGAGGACTTAAAAGTGGGACAATCTGAACACTTAAATTACGATGAGAAAGATACTATAGAGGCGGTGCTGAGATCTTATGGACACAGAACTCCTTTGGATCTTAGCGAGAGAACGCATTTCGAGACTCCTTGGCTTAAAGCACGTAATGGACTAGCTGAGTATGAACCTTGCGATCACATTATAACAAAAGACTCCATGGGTGAGTATTATGGAAGTTTATAATGAGTGATAGTATTTTTCTAGCAATCACTTTAAGGAGGCGACTTTAATGGCAAACATATTTGATGTAGCTAAATACATCCTGGAACAGAAAGGGAAGATGACCACTTGGAAACTTCAAAAATTATGCTATTACTCTCAAGCGTGGACATTGGCGTGGACCGATGATCCGCTTTTCGAGGAGGATTTTCAGGCCTGGGAAAATGGCCCCGTGTGCCGTGAACTTTATGATGCTCATAAGGGATTGTTCCTTATTGACACTATGGACTTAAGAGAAGGTAAATCCACAGAATTGACGGATGATGAAAAAGAAATGATTGACATCGTATTAGAGTCGTATGGTGATAAACTTTCGGATTGGCTTAGACAGAAAACTCATGAGGAGAGGCCATGGCAAATCGCTCGAGGAGACTTACAAGAATGTGAGCACTGTGAAGTCACTATAACAAAAGATTCTATGCGTGAATATTACGAGGGGTTATAGTATGTCTTATTCATCAAGTAAAAAAAAACAGAATGGAAAAACAATATCACAATTACATTGTCAAGATCAAAAAAACGAACCTCAACAAAAATTAACCAGAGAGAAAATTAACGAAACCCTAGACTTGCAAACTCGAAGATTAAACTTAAAGAGCGTGGGGAGTTCCGACAATCTAACTCCTTTATGGAGCTTTGATCGTGCAGATAATGATGGTAAATTTAGTTTTGCTCCCAAAACTGTTGACTGTAATTTGGTTATAGCAACGCTGTTGTCGTATAGCAAAATGAAGTGGTCCACAATAAAGAGAGCGACTCACGATAATGGCAAGTCAAAACATCATTATTTAGCTTACAAAGGAATTAGTCCAGATGGTAAGGAAAGAATTAAAAAACTTCACTTTGTCCAAGATGATATTGATGCTATCTTTTCTCTCGCTTTTGATAACTTAACTAGGTTGATAGGTGTAAAAGAGGATCGAGTTTTTCACATTATATGGTACGATAAAGACCACTCGTTTTATCCTGTAAAAAAATGATGAACGTTGTTCTTGCATCAAAAAGCAACTGTTTATACTATTTTCATTTAGGTTTAAGATATTCAATGCGTAGCTCATGCCATCCCAAGTGCCACTCCTGCACTTACTTTTGTAATTTAATTACTAGAATTTTTAACTCCCTCGTAAATTCCTAAGTATTGATTTTTTTTTAAAGTTTCGGTGTATCATAAGTGTAGTGATTTGAAGTCATTGTCCAATCTTGTTTAGGAGGTGATAACAATGTATTCGGCTAAAACTATCGCACAGTGGTTTATAAATCGTGGTGTTTTTGACGTAGCAACTATAGGTGGGAAATATATTACCAATTTGAAGTTGCAAAAGCTTTTATACTATGCACAGGGTTGTTATGGTGCAATGAAGAAAGATTATTTCACGAAGATATTTTTCATTGGGCGTTTGGCCCTGTTGTTGTAGAAATTTACAACTTATTCAAGAAATTTAGTGATCGTAGCATCGACGAACAAGCTCCAGCGGATATCGATGTTGAAACCGAAGTCATTTTAACTGGGGTTTATGATGAATTTGGGAAATATTCTGCGTGTGGACTTAGTGAAATGACTCATCTTCATGATCCATGGAAGAAAACTCAGATAAATCAAGTTATGCCATATGAAGATATTGTGAAATATTTTGCAAGGGAGATTGTTGAAGAATAACCTTGTCCCCAAAAAAGAAAAACAAATTTGCTTGTTACACATTTGGTACATATTTAGCTTTAAGTTCGATCATATATTCTATGATAATAGTTTTAGTGAACTCGGATGTTTTTCGTAGATCCAAATACGTATCTGCCTGTTCTGCTTTACTCCAGCCAGCCCAGCGTTGCACAATGTGTGGCGGAACGCCTATTTCAAAAGCGTTTGTAACAAAAGTATGTCCTGTTGCATTGATATTTAGTGTTTTAAACAGATTAGAATAAAACTTTGACACATAGGTGTTTTTGTAATCGAAAATTCGGTCTTCTTTTATGTATGGCTTAAGCAAAGCAAACAAATCGGCATTTATTGGAACGGTGCGGATGGAACTTTTAGTCTTAGGTCGAGTTGCTTGTCTCGTAGTTATATTTCCCGAGTTTAACACTTCATGTATATAATAATTTTTTGCATAGTTTTCCATGCTTGGCGAACTTCGTTGATTTGACACTTAAAGTCACTATATTTGATCAAACAAATGAATATATGGTC
>JAITQU010000246.1 GCA_031288735.1 Christensenellaceae bacterium | reverse complement strand
AATGTGTGAGATTTTTTTGTTGCTTTCTTTGGCTCGAGTGGACAATGGCGATTCACTATATGCTCTTAGGCATATATGAAGTTTTATATTTGGAAATTTTTCAAGTATTTCGCGTGTGTATTTCCCGCCGACATATCCACTGTCCGCTTTGACATCTTCATAGCGTCCCAGCTTCGATGTAATGCGCTATGAGGAGAGTAATCGAAGACCTTTGCGCCGAATGATTAGTACTATCTAGTCCTCTCGAAAATCAGACCTCCCTTATATGCACTGAGCCTATCACAAATTCTCAAAGGGTCAATACAGGAGGGGCGAACAAGGTGCGATTCATCTCACCGCCTATAGAGGCGGGAGACTTTTCACACATAAGGTTAAAGAAGGCGGTTATTCAAAATTTAAAATTTAAATTGTTAAAAATTACAAACTCTATTCGGGGCATGACTTAGAAACTATTTCCTCCACCTCACCTATAACCTCAGAAAATATTATTGGGTTGATACTTTTTAAGGGAATGATTTCGAATGAATTACTGTCAAGAAAATATATTGATGAAATTGTGCCTGTCTTAGTTTCGTCAAAGATTGTATATCCACAATTCCAGGTAGTAGAAATCAGGGCAATAACATTTTCCGTTATGAAAACCTTTTGAAAGCCGATGTCGACACTAAGCCAACCATATTCGGTGGCTTTCGAAATTGCTAATTCCCTTAGAATTAAACTACCATGATAACGATTTACATGAAATGTATTTGTTTCGCTCCCTTCCATTTTAAATATTTTACGAAACACTTGCATGAACGGTTGCTCTATTTTGTTAGACAATAAATAATTTTTCTTGTCTTGAAAAACATTTAAGGAAAGTAGGTCTACAGGATGTGCGATGATACAGTCGGTAACGCTTGATTCTAGTAACTCCTGAAACGTAAACACACTATCTCTAGATATATAAAACAGAGGACGTAGTAGTTCAAGCATTAATGGGTTTTTAGACATTGATTTTATCTCTGATATTTTTAAAACTCTCCTTTTTATCATTGAAATTTCTAATGATTTGATTGCTTTTTTAGGTTGATCAAATAGCTCACAATTTATAGCATTCAATCTATCTACATAGGGATCGTCTCTCAAATTAATTGGGCATGTATCTGTTTGTTTTTTTCTGTTTGTGGTTAAGATGAAAGTTACAGTAGGAAAATGTTTTCCAGCAGACATCATCACCTCATAGTCACCTATTATTTTACCTGTGAAATATGGTGCTATTCTATCTGCAGATTTCGATGCCAGATACCAAATGAAGTGATCTACACCATAACCACAGTTACGTGCTAGATTATCAAGGGCGATAAGGAATACTCGTAGCTTAGATGAACTGCAACTAGACTCTTGTAATGCGTGGAGTTTTTCATTAATCACAAAATAGCGGGTGTCAATATCATCCTCATCAACTATTGGTATTACAGAGTAATATAGGATATATGCATTACCGCCCTTTTCGTTAAGCTTTGAGAGACACTCCTCTTTTGTGAGTTCGCCACTTAGTGCATCCAAAAAGCATTTAGCTCGACTATATATATTCGCACGGCAAACATGCCGTGCATTAGCATAGATAAGATTAAACGTTTCTTTATCGGTTTCTTTTTTAACACGACTGAACCAATCTACATCAACGGCCCCATCGTTGAAGTCGGATATGTTTATTGGGGAATAAATAGCGATTTTGTCATCCAAATAATTAGTTGAGTTAGCGTCGCGTAGGAGTGTCTTGAAAAACATTATAGCACAAGTAAGATAGTCCTTTTTTAATAATTTACTTGTCCACACCAAAATCGTCCAGGAGTTATTAAAAAGAGCTCCCTTTATCAAATCTTCAGCTTTTAAATTCAATTTACTTACTAAATTTGAAAAGATTTCATAAGTATCAGTTTTGTAAGGAATGGTAGATTTGACAATGTTTGAAAAGGTGATAGTTTTTTTCCCTATTGTGCTGATCATATCAGAATGTTGAGGGAATGACTTCTTTTGAAATGACGATAAAGCCTTTAAATAAAACTCAACACCGAAAAGTTTATCTGACGTAGATATTATTAATGAACAGTTAGTCGGCAACGGCCCTCTTTGAATTTCCCTCTCAAGCATAGAAACAATGACGCACTCAACAAGGTCGATATATTCTTTAGAATGAGTACCATTGTATAGGTAGCAAGCATACTCTTGCGGCGTTGGTTCATCAGCATCTTGAGGAGCTGATAAAATATTAGCAAGGGACACGTTTCCGCTTTTTAAAAAATCGAAAAGAACGCTTTTTTCAATTATGCCTTTATCATGAAAATGTGAAAAAATTTCTATAAGACATCTCATTATATCGGCATTAGGATAATAATTGATATAATCTAATATTTGTGAAAGCACGGTAAGTGTTTCGTCATCCAAAAGATCGACTCTTATGTTATCAGAGAAACTCTTTGCAAAACTAAGATCTCTACGGCATTGGTGCAACTCATCGCGCAACTCAAGATTGTCACAAATGTCATCAGAGCGTAAATTATTAGGAAAATCTATTTCATTTAGAATGGCGAGGTAACAATTAACAAATGCTTTCTGAATGGTTGGTGAATTGTTATCTATTAGGTATGCTTTTATTGCTTGAATAAAGCAGGTAGACATAAATATACTTTCATCTCTGGATGTGCCATTATGAATTTCGTCAACGATCATCACTCTATCATCGAGTCGTTTCATCAGCGAATATACTAAGGATACCAATTCGTTTGGCTTTAGATCAAAACCACGAATTAATCGACAATACTCATCATGTAAAGAGCGCAAATGTAGATTATGAGGAACTCCACAATCTGGATCGTAACTATACTGTAAATTGCATAGTGCAGTAAAGTTTAATATTACAAATTTTGAAAACTTATCTAAGCACGCTTTTTGCTTACTTTTAGACATCTCTGGTAGACAAACGTTTTTAAACTTTACAGGAGCTAAATAACGTTTTTTAGTAGCATCATTTGAAGTTTGCACCTTTTCAAAATATTCTAAGCTAGTTAAAGCATCAATCTTATATTGCTCTTTCGACTGCGATAGATACTTTTTAAGCCTAATCAAATCATAAACATTCATCCTCAAATAATAATCAATTATTTGTTTCCTTGTATTGACGTTTTCGTATTTGAGAAAATCGCTTACAATAACACCTTCATCAAATGTAAGTGGTTTGTTTAAAAAGAAACTTGCTATTTTCACTCTTGTTATATTATCACTAAAGTAAGGTGCAAAATAATTCAACAATTCCCTTCGAAAATCTAGGTTTTGCAGGTATTCACTAAAATGAAGAACATATGAAACCTTATTTTCATAATCTAGGCTCGAATAATATTTTTCTTCAAACTCGTAAATAAGTTTATCATCATTTATAGCACTCAATAGATAGAATATTTTCTCTATGATATCCTTGCGTCTTATAGAGTGCGAGTAACTATATTCGCCTTGTATTTTGAAGGTGATAGTTTTTTTATGATTTTTAGTAATAAAGTCATAAAGTTTATACAGAAGCTCAACCGCTGTCTTTTTTTCTGAGAATAATTTGCACTCCTCAAATGTAGTACAATAACGAGACCGATCGAATGAAGGGATACAATATATGAGAACGGGACACATTTCAATATTGCTTTGAATAAAGTGTTCGTTGCAAATCTCGAGTTTGTTATCTAAGTTTCCACGACTCAAGTAAACAAACGTAATAAATCTTTTGTTCTTATCACTACTTATAAGTGCATTCTTGAAATATTCTTGATGCACCTCTTCATCGACCAACTTAAGAACTTCTAAAAGTGTATAGACAATATGAGGCTCGCGCGCGTCTAAATATTTTTTGTAGTCATTTGAAAGAATATCATTTAGCATTGAAAAAAAGACATATCCATCCTTTGGGTGGTAGTATAAACGAAAATACCAAGAAACTCCGTCCACAACGCAAGGAATTTCATAAAATTTATGCTCTAGTATCTTTGGAATAATAAACTTTACAAAACTTATCGAGGCACTTTCTAAACATTTAAAAATCTCATAAAAGACACTAGTATCATTAGCTACATCAATTAGCAACAAAAGAATAGTTTCATGATCTGATGGATCTGATGAATCTTTTAAGCGATTAAACATTTCAAGTACATAGCGTCCAAACGCGGGATCTTTTTCCATTAAAACCACCTTCCTTCTAGCATTGCTAGTTTAATAAAGACTAAACAGTCATTTTCTACTAAATCTAAACACTCATCTAATGAAGTATATTCTTTTTTCTGTGTCTCGTTAATAATCTTAAATCTTTTGTTTTTAAATTGAAAGATTGCCTCATCTTGCATAATCCTGGTATCGACCTTTCGCTGGTTGTCTTTCTTTCCACCAAATGAAATTTTTCCTAAGCTTTCAAGATTGTCAATAGATTCTTTAGACATCAAAAACAATTCAGCATTTTTGCTACTATTAAATTTAGTCACGTTAGTTGCTACCATATCGCAAATAAGCTCTTCTATCGTATTTGCTGTAGTTGAGAAATTTTCAAAAGAGAAAATGTCTTTTAGTTTCGAAATGCTTTTAACCCTAATTCTTAAGTTCATAATCCCTCCTAATCAATAAAACTTACCTTACTTTCATCGATATTGTGAGGTGTTGTAGCTGTTACTCCATATCCTAAAAGCACACCGTAACTGCATTCGTATCCGTTTGGGATTTTAAGCTTTTTTTTAAATTCCTCTTTTTTATCTGTTGAAAAACAAAATGTTATCATTCCACAGTGGCAGTTGTCAATACCTAGGGATGTGCAAGCTAAACTAATATTTTGCGCTATGATGCCTAAATCAATAAGAGAGTAGCGCTTATAATGCGAGTCAGTAGATTCCATAATCGAAATAAACGAAACGACCTCAGCATTATAAAACATTTTACCGCCTCTTTTCTTAATTCGCTCAAAGGTTGATTTATCAGAAAGAGAAGAAAGTACCATTAAACCCTCGGCTTCAATTTCATCAAGGAGAGCCTTATTTTTAACGATTGAGATGTGCCATTTCTGCTGATTAAAAGCACTCGGGGCCTGTAATGCGGCTTTTGAAATTGAAAAAAGATCCGCATCGCTTATTGAGCGGTTAGAAAAATTACGACAAGATGATCTTTTTTCTATAACAGTGAGCGTATTATTCATATATTTAACTCCATTTTTTAATAATTAATTAAGCGATAGTCTTTATTAAAAAATTACTTATTTTTCATTTACGAAAAACAGACAGTATTTTTTAGTAGTACTAATGAAAAAAATATGTAGCTTTTTTATTTTTGAAAGACACAATCTATCAAAAGCTTAGATCACTTTGGGCTTTAATTTTTTTAGCTATGAAATGTCGAGCTATTAACCTTATAATATACCTTACACAATATATCTATTTGCAATAGCATACTAAAATTTGACTCTTGAAAGGCTTACTGCATCGAATATAATACCATAGTTAACACGAAATTACCATTCAATCACATATAGCAGTACTTATTTCTTATAGCAACCTTATTAATTGGTTACTGTTCACACCCCATATGAAAAAGAGTTACTGTTCACACCCCATATGGAAAAACATGGTCACTGTCCATCCTTTGTAGATATTTGGAAAAAGATCAGCACTTTAGTGGAAAAAGACACAGAAATAAGCGTTTCATATGTGGAAAAAGCTCTTTTAAATGGCAATTTAAGAAATGCGTCTTGCCTTTATCAACAATAACAATTAATTCAGGTGTGGTGTGAACAGTAACGAAAA
>JAITQU010000139.1 GCA_031288735.1 Christensenellaceae bacterium | reverse complement strand
TTTTGTTCGACAGTACTTATTTTCGATGCAGGATGTAAAATGCGTCCAAATACTAGTAGTTTGAAAAATCCGTAAACATCATATTCAATCTTTCTCATGCTTTTGTTTAAGTAGAAGAGCCTTTTGATTCCAAACTCATCAATAATTCGATCTAAAAATTGGTGAGAATAAATTTTGGGGTGTCACAAACAAGACAATCCCCCTTCCTCTATAATGAATTCGTACTTTTTCTTTTGTTTCTGCATTGAACAATATGGCAATAACGCTGGATTGAGTGGATTCCCATTCAAAAACGACTCGCGAAGTCGCTTTAAATAATCTGGTTTTCCATCGTCAAAATTACTCAGTGCTCCGATGTTAAGCACCGTAGTCTTTTTGCAGACGGAATAACCATCCTATTTTTAACGCGTAAAGATTTACCAAGTTTCAGATATTTTCTACCCTTAGTTATATTAATTTCAATATACATAAAAACTCTTCGCACAAATTGACATCTGCAGATACAAAATAGCACATCACAATACGCAAAAAAAGCAAGCATTTTTTGCTTGTTTTTTAAAAAATAAATTGTTTTTATTTGATTTTATTTGATTAATATTGTAAATATTGCGTTAGTTTAAATCAACAAGTGGTAAACTCAGGTTTATATAATTTCCAGTTTCACTTTCAGTATACAGCATTACAATATTCCCGTTTATCCAATACTTGTCTATATCGTCATTCGCACTCTCTCTGCAAGAAAATATAACTGACTTGTTTTCATAATCAATTTGCGCATCGTTCTTACCTGTCGAAGCAAAAAAGTCCACAAATTCATCAAAGGTTGAGTTAATTTTTATTCTATTTGGATTACTCTCCACCGTATCGGATAAATGAAGCGGAAACAGGAAAACATATTGATTCCGTTCCTTTGAGTTTGCAGAGATACTAAGGCTTGAGGAACAATCGCTTAAAACATAACCATCAACATATGCACCGTCCACATAAATTTTGTTACATATAACATAATAATAGGAGAACTCGTTTTTTCTAGCAACAATAAATATCTTATTTATGTTGTCATAATTATACAAACTTGCTTTATATCCCGCCGTATTTATTGATTCGCACATTTGCTCCATTGTTAATCTGGTTTTAAAATAAAGTGTCGTGTATTGGTTGTTACCAATGGTATGCTTAAATGGCAATTCAAAACTATATTCCTCATAATAATCTTTTATTGTTTTATGTTTGCTACCGACACATCCGCCGCTTAACATAACTGGTATAAAAACAGCGCAAAAAATTAAAACAGATATGGTTGAAGCTTCGACGGCAATACGCCACATGCTCCACTTAAAGCGTTTTTGCTTTTTTACTGCTCTGGTGCGCGCTGCCCCGCTTAAATATTTATTCAGTGTATCAATAGGTTTTTGCTTTTTTTCTTCGCTTGCCTGTATGCCGTCAAAGTTTTCTCCATATTGATTTTTCATAGTTTTACCTCCAATAAGATTTTTAATTTTTCTCTGGCGCGACTTAAGCGCATTAAAACGGTTTTTCCTTTTTTACCTACAATTTTCGCTATCTTTTTTGCGGTGTAGCCCTCATAGTAAAAAAGATAAATAATATTTCGATCTTTTTCAGGCAACTCCGACAGTCCTTCAAACATTATATTAACAAACTAGCTAAATGTTTCGTTTTCTAGTCATTTTGGTATGAAAGCTTTGGATGATTGAATATCATCCTGATTTTGTTTTCAGAGACACTTTGCAGAAATTGATTAGCCTTTGCACGAATTTGCTTTTTGTTTATTGAAGTTATTCCAGAATGAATGTTTTTTTAGGATATCATTTAGGTATTCCTGCGGGTTAAGCTCTGGTGAGTATTACGGGAAATAGAAGACTTGAATATGATCTTGATGTTCCTCAAGCCATTCCTTAACAATCTTTCCATGATGGACTTTCAAATTGTCTAAAAACAGAAACACTTTGACTTTTTGACGTTCTATCTCGAGGCGAGTCATAAATTCGATGAGCTTCTGTTGAGTTGTTGTTCTTCATATAGCATGAACCTTAATGCTCCACTAGGGGAAACAGCACTCATCATGTTTACAGTCTCCATGCTCGTTACAAACTTCACTACTGTCGGACAATTTTTAGGGGCATATCTCATGGGATTATACGCTTGATTATTGATTCCACTCTCGTCACCGAAATAAATATCCGCATTTTGTGCATTTGCTAGCTTTTTTATGCTTGGATATACCTCTTTTTTGAAAGTTTCGGTGTTTTCATGATTTTGCTTGTATGCACGCTTTGCAGGTCTTTGACAACTCATACCCCAACTTGCCAGATAGTTAACCATTGTTGTTTTTCCAAGTTTTATTCCATATTTCCTAAATATCAATTCCCTTACTGCATTTGGTGTCCACAACATACAATCAAATTTGTATTGATCTGGATATTTATCTGTTATAAGACGTTTAATCTCCCGTTCATGTTGCGGTGTTAAAAGACGCTTATATCCTAGTTTTCTGCCACGAGGTTTTGGTTTTGCAAGTTTTCCTGTTTCTTCATATTCTTTCGCTAGTACTTGAACTCTACGCAGTGACAAACCAGTGCAGGATGCTATTTGTTTATTCTCTATCCCGTGTTTAAGCAAATTAAGTACTTGTTTTCTAATCAAACAACTCTGTTGCGAGTCAGATGTTTACCTTTTATTGTATCTTCATTTTTCATAATTCAT
>JAITQU010000108.1 GCA_031288735.1 Christensenellaceae bacterium | reverse complement strand
AAAGCTCGAGCTCCAAAAATATTCTTTCCAAATACTTTTGTGTATTTGCGGGAACTCTTTTTTTACAATGCGCATTCTTGCGCTCTTGTATGCGTTGATAAATTTGCTGATCTCCGTTTGTGTCTCAGCCCTGAAAAGTATATGTACATGGTCCGTTGTGATTCCACTGCTAAGGGTATTTTGTAGCCTGGAGATATATACTCAAAGAATTCTTTGAGCTGCTGATTGCATCGAATGAACCTGCGTCGATACTTTACAACAAGCACAAGGTGATACCACATCTTGAATACCGAATAATTATTACTATCCAAGTCCACTCGAAAATCAGCCCTCTCTTATATGCACTGATTCTATCACAAATTCTCAGAAGTGTCAATACAGGACGGTCGAATAAGGTGTGTGATTCATCTCACCGCCTATAGAGGCGGTATACTTTTCACACATAAGGTTAAAATTAATTTAATTTATTAATTTAAAAGCGAAATATTTATATAGGTTTAGGATATGTAGCTTTTAAAAAATTGGAGCGGAAGACGGGACTCGAACCCGCAACAACTGCCTTGGGAAGGCAGTGCTCTGCCATTGAACTACTTCCGCTGATGAGTTAAGTTTATCATTTATCCTGTCAAAAATCAAGGTATTTATCTTTGTCATTAAATATTAATTTTAAAAAAAGTTACTGTTCACACCCCATATGGAAAAACATGGTCACTGACCATCCTTTGTTAATATTTGAAAAAAGGTCAGCACTTTAGCGGGAAAAGACAAAGCAATAGCGTTTCAAATGCAGAAAAGCTCTTTTAACTAACAATTTAAGAAATGCGTCTTGAATTTATCAACATTAACAATTAATTCCGTTGAGGTGTGAACAGTAACAGAGGAAAAGAGGGCGACCGAAAAAGCAAACTCAAACTCCTTGACAATAATACTAGAAATTGATAATCTTTTATTTAAATTAAAATTGCTTATCTATTCATAAAAATAGATAAAACAAAATAGATAATAATTTAGCTTTGAATTTTAAAATTTTTATAATTTATTAAATGTAAATTTTTAGCCCTTCAAGGCTCTTTTTTTAACTATTATTATTGGCATGTTCTCGCTATCTATAAATAAGGTAGTAGTAGCACTTACATCAGAAGACAAAATCTCATAGTTATTTGTAATATAGTTTTCACCATAATACACATCACTAGACTCAAAATTTAATGCATGTGGTGGGAAAATAATATCATTTTCTAGCTCGAAACTTGCCCAAGAGTAGATTTTAAGTAAAACAAGCTGAATATAGTTTGAAATTTTATATGGATTTTCACTTGTCCCAGCTACTTTAACTAAATCAGCTAGATAGTAGGGTTTAACTATAAATGATAATAATATGTCTATTAGAGCTGAATCTTCGCTTACTAGCTCTGTGTATGTTTTTCCTGCTGTAGTAAGTATTTTACCATTTATGCTAATACTGTTTTTTAAATTGACCCCTTCTTGAGATATTGTATTATCATTTTCAACCAATACTCCAATTGCACCTTGCGAATTTATGTTTGTATTAGAAAGCTTAGTAAAAATTCTAATATCAACAAAACTCCTTGCGCTAAAGGTTAAACTAGATAATTGATCAGCACTAAAATAACCGACCACGCTACCCACAGCAAAATCACTAATTTCACCACTATATGTGCTATCTACTAAAATATATCCCACAACTTCACAATTTAATATACTAGAATCTACGGCATAGCCCGAAATACCCCCAACATAAACTGAAGAGATATCATTTTCAACATAAATATAGCCTTCAAAACTAATATTTCTAATGATAGTGTTTTCAATTTTCCCAGAAATTGCACCTACACTATCCTTAGTGCTTGAATTTGATGTGCTAGTACTAGCAAAAATTGTTATATCGCGTAACTTTAAATTCTCAACAATTCCACCTATTAATGTACCATCTGAGGAAAGCACGGTACCGCCGCTAATACTTTCAAAAAGACCCGTGCCATTTATTAGAAGGTTAGATATTGTATGATTCCCTCCATAGTAGATGCCTTTAAACAAAACCGCAGGTATGTATACTGATCTTTCAAAATCAACTATACCATCTATGTCAGCTGTTTGATATATTATCGGAATAATTTCATCTTCGGCTAATCCGTCAATAAGATAATGCATTGATAATAGGTCTTCAAGATCGTTTATGTAGAACGAATCGCTTCTTTCAGGTACAATTTCAAACCCTATAATAATTAGGCGTGGCTTCTTATATGTATAGTTTTTATCTAACGCTTGTGGCACATTTAAAAGCTTTGGAGAATATGAGTAATATGGTGGATTGTCCTTTGATTGATAATCAACTCGCCATAATGTGTTGTCAACCCCAAGTCCTGGGATTGTTATTTCTTCCTCATTTTCTATATATGTATATGAGGCTAATCCATCGATTTTAATAAGCTGAGAAAAATTAAAACCTGTTCTTGAAGGCCCATTTTTTGAATCATTTCCAATATAGGTAATGGAAACATCCTCTAAACGCGAATAATCATTATCTACATCATTTAGTGATTGCATTATGTTTGAATAGGTTATTGTTATACTGCGTTTAGTAATCTTATAATCCTTTGATGCTCCTATGCTAAATTCATAATTTGAAATTCCGTTTTCGTCAGTGGATGTTGGAGCTTGGAGTATTATAAGAGTATGTTCACCTACTTCAATTGCGTATTCTGGATTATCCTCTGTTTCCTTTTTAATAACGGCGAGAGTTGTAGTAATAGTATCGCGAGAGTATACAGCACTTTTACTGTTACTAGTAATAAATAAGGACTCTGAAACCTTTTTAGTAGCATTTAAATATTCAATCGTTGTCATCCCATCATAGACATGACTTAAATCCTCTTGAAGATTTAGTGTTACCGCCTTTTTATTAATATACCATAATTTTTCGCTTGGATAAGAAAGTGTGTAGTTACTTGTGCGTTCTCCAGTTATTGAAACCTTTGATGTATATACACCCACCGAGGTGCTTTTATTACCGCTATAGACAACATTAATATTTGTATTTAAGTCTTCGCTAAGAATGCCATCAACCGATGGAGTATAATTTCTTTCGGATCCATTATATGTGTAAGTATCGGCACTATTAAAGATCACGGAAATCTCCTTAGCCGTAATGGCAGCAGCTAAATCTAGAATGAAATAGTTGTCCTTATCATCGCCATCTAATGTGAAAGAAACCTTTGTAGCAGTTGAGACAAATGGGGAATTAAACTCTGCTGATGATATGGATACATCAGTACCCTCAATAATTTTTCCATCTGCGGCATTAGACGAGCTAGCTATTGTTAGATCTGGCCCATTGTAATCCGAATATGAAACACTATTACCGTTATATACCTTAGTAACCTTATTATTTAAAATCGTTTTTGGAGAGACCTTTATTTCCTTTTTAAGTATAGTTAATTGAATATTTATACTTGGCACAGACCCGCTTGCATAGTCGCAGTCAATAGAGTCGGTTTGTGATGCGGTGTCTACAACAAACACAATCAAATATTTACCTGCACCCTTTACACCACCAATTAATATACCATCTTGAGTTGTAGCGTAGTTGTCGTAAGTGTATTGTGTAGAAGTTTCGGGTAAAATATACTTATCTTGATCATCGTCATAAATTAGTTCATAAAGTAAAACAACAATTACTTCAGATTGCACATCTTGATTAGGTACTGGCTTATCAACACAGTGATAAAGGGAGTTGTAGGTTGTGCTTACATCAGAGGTGGATCCAGCTTGAAAACCTAAAACTGATTGTAATACTGAAAATTTAAATACTGAATGTGAATATAAGCTTGTAAATTTTGATTGAAGGATTGGTAAATTATCTTCAACCAAATTGTTTTGTACACTATAAAGCGACACAGCACTAGTTTGAGAACTAAAATAGTTTGTTGGATTATATCCGCTCCCTTGACTACTAAATGCAAGGTTTTTTGCATCTTCGTCAGTTTCATCAAAGGACACAAGCATCCAATAGGTGCCAGCATGCATTGGGCCCGTTTGTGATAAACTTAGCTGGTGATCGGAGTGATATGTGAGACTTGTATCTATCCCACAGCTACAAAGTCCAAAGAAGTTTACTGTAATTTTAACTCCTAAGCTAGTAACTAAGGAATCGTTGTGACTTTGTAGTTTAATCGTATGCGTTGTACCATCAAATAGTATTGAGGCAAAATTGTAAGTCTCATCATCTAGCGACCATGTAAGATTATTTACATTAACAGTGTGTGGTAGAATTGTGTATTCAACTGAACCTGTAAGATCTAAAGAATAGTTTCCTCCATCATCTCCTATCAAAGTAGCACTTGCTGTATAGTAGTCAGCGTTTCTATTTACATTGTTTGAATATTGTATAGTCACTATGTCATTTACATGAATTCCTTGTGAAATACCCCCAATTGGTACACTAGTGGAAGCAAAATTAGCAGTTACAGTCTTATTAGTACCATCAAAGGTAAATGAGCTTTGACTCCACGTGAGAGTTACCTCTTTTTTTGTAATATTGACTAGAATGGGGTTAGTGCTAGAAATAGTATAGTTACTAGCTTCAGTTCCAGTTAGTGATACTAAAGGCGTTACGACTTTGTTATTTCCTGCATTTTTAGTTTCTATCTTTCCAGTACTACCACTTAGAGAAACGGAACTTGAATCAACATTTTCAACGCCATCTAATAGAGCATTAGAAATTGATATACTTACTTCTAAAGATGCATTATATGCTCGAGTAGTTGCCTCAATCCCACTTGCAGTAATAGCCTTTGGCGTAATATTTACATTAAACGTCGGTTGAGTAAGAGAATAATTACTGCTATCAGTCCCACTAAGTTGAATATTAGTTGTAACCGCCTTGCTATTTCCTACGTTTTTGTTTTCTACAGTACCGTAGCCCAGTGAAACTGTTACTTGATCACCAGAAAACACTTCATTTAAAACTGGCGTTCCTGTTAGTGTTATCGTAGTTTGAGCATTATATTGTCGATCAGATGCACTAATCCCAGTGATAGTTAAACCAAAGGCTGTAATCCTCCCCATGCCTTTTAGTGTTAGAGTATTATTTTGGTATGTTGTATTAGCCCCAGCTACAAGCGTATAGTTTAGATAGCCTTTACCAGCTAAAACCACATTACTAACAATGATATCTTTAGTTCCCACATTTTTATTGTTGTAATTTGCCGTCCCATTTATATACACTTCGTCTTTTGAAAACACAGTATTTAATAAATAAGCGTCACTAAAAATATTATCTTTTACATCAGTTTTTGAATCATATGTCTTTGATATATAGTTTCTTGTTGTCACTGTTAGATCTGCCTTTTTTATTTCCCAAGGTAGAGATGTGTTTTTTAAGGTGGGCTCCTCGTTATAATTATCGATAGATCCACTTCCGTTAGAAATTGTGTAAATACTAAGTGTTGCAGTATAAGTGCCAGCGTCAGTTTTGATATTGTTACTATAAGTATATGAAAAATTCAAGGTTTCGGATGCAACACCAGTAGAAATAATAGAAAATTTGCTTTCAACCTTAACTTCTTTATCACTAGCATCATAGGTAAAGGCCCCTTTATAATCCCAAGTGAAATCTATACTAAAGTCTTTCTTTAATATTTCGCCAACACCATATAACGTTAGTGTTTGTCCCAATATACTAGCATTATTGCCAGCGACGTAAGCATAGTTACTAGCGGTATCCCCTGTAATACTTAAACCATCTATGATAATATTTTTTCCATCTCCTGCGTTTTTATTGTTATAATTAGTAGAAGTTCCTGAAATGCCAATATCTTCACCATTTGCAATTCCAGACAATTTAAACCCACCAAAAGTAGCAGTAGTTTTGGAATCGTATGTCTTGCTAACTTTATTAACAGTATCCCCTGATATAGTTAACTGAGCTTTATAAATGGTCCAATTTAAACTAGTATTACTAGTAGTAATAGTATAATTATTAACGTCTCCACTGTTAGCTATACTTGAATATGTTGGTGTAGCTTCAGCTTTATATGTTCCTGCGTCTGTGTATGAATTGTTTTTATATGTAAAACTTACATCTATACGCTCAGAAGAAGAAACAGAAGGAACACCCGTTGTAAAATAAGGATTAGTAACTATAACAGTTTGAAGATTACCATTATATACTAAGGAGTTATTTGTGTAGTTCCAAGTCAAGGTAAAGGTCACTTCTTTTTTTGTAATACTACCACTATATGTCAATGTTGAACTTGGTGTATATTGGTAATTTGATGTTATATATGTAGATGTAGTTAAAAGAGTACCAAATGTTACAGTGAGTGTCCTATTCCCAACATTCTTACTATCAAAGGTCTGAGAGGTAATATTTACGCCAGTTATTTGAACTTTAATTGCTTCAATTAAGGGCTGACCATTTCCTAATATATTATAATTTGAAGATACTATTGTCGGAGTATAGGTATTGTATCCATCATATGTTTTAGAAAATGAATTGTTCCCGTTTTTACTAATTGTAATCGGCAAAGGATTAATTTTCCCACTAATAGAATACGAGAGAGAAAGTGTGTAGTTATTTGAACTAGTATTTGAACTAGTACTAGAAACTATTTCAAGTGTAATAGTTATAGATATAGATGCATTAGCATCGGTTGAATTAAAACTAGCAGCTGTAACTTTTACAGTCACAGCGTCAGATCCAACCCTGTTAGCTAATGTAAAATATGTGCTTTGGTTATCGTTTAGTTCCGATAAGTTTACAGTATTTCCTGCATCGTAGAATTTAGTATATGCCGAAATTAATTTAAGTGTAAGAATTTTTTTATATATTTGAAATTTAATTCCTTCAACAAAGTTGATTTGATAGTTATTAGCATGGTAATCAGGAGCCGTATTTGGAACGCCTAATGAACCTTTTTTAATCTCATAATCGCCAACATTTTCTCCCGGATCGCGAGTTAGTGCTCCAGTTAAAGTAAATGTCACATTTGGGCTTGCAGGAAAGGTTGTATCGTAAGTAAAGGTTGGATCAACTCCTCCGTATTCCTTCCTGTTTTGATTATTTTGAGCACTTGGAGTAACTGGAGTAACTAATATTGTAGCTTTAGTAATATCTGCTAAAATGACAATGGTAAAATTGTTTTTACTACCGTCTGCAGAGAATAGATAACTGCCAGATTTTTCAAACTTGTAGTTTCCACCCTTGTTAGATGATCTACCATCTTCTATTGATAGATAAAATGTGACTTTTTTGTCCGGTCCTGCGTTTTTATTATCAAATGTTGGAGTTATTGGGCTAGAAATTGTATCGGGAGATATAATACCGCTAACCTCGTAATGAGTTGAGGTAATATTAGCAGTAGTAGATCCATCGTATATGCGTGAATACTTAGTAGTGGTACTAGAAATTTTTAGCGTTTCAGGATTTATTTTCCCTAATATTTGAAACGTGTAAGGATTTCCTGTCTCTGATCCAATAGCGTATACGGTGCCTTGTTCTAACTTGTAGTTTTTTCCACCATTTCCGTCATTTATATTTATAGTTATAGTTATGTAAACATCTCCAGCATTGATATCGTTAAATTTCGCCGAACTTTGACTGATAGTGTCTTTATTATTTGAATCAATATTTACTAAATTACTATATGTGTAATAGATCGAATTATCTGCTATTGTTGTATCATTTGTTCTATTATATGTTTTAGTAAATGTGTTAGTTGTTTTATTTATCTGTAATGCTCTTTCTGTGATATTACCTTTAATTACGAAATAAAAATCATTCCCTATTAAATTTGAACTCCCACCCACACCCGTTACGCCAGTTCCTGATGCTGAAATTTGATAGTTTTTGCCAAGATTTCCATCAGTAATTGAAAATGTAACTTTTATGTTTATATCTTTTCCGACATTCAGGCTTGCAAAATTTGCTGAAATTTGCTTAATCTCATCCCCAGTACATATTGAGCTAAGAATATACGCACCTGAGGTAGGCGTAATTGCTGCCGTAAGTAATTTATCGTATGTTTTAGAATAGAGTGCGCCTTTAGTTACAGTAAATATCTTAACAGTAATGGTTCCTCTTCCATTAAATGTTATTCCTCCTGTAGTCGTTGTTGTTGTTGTTGTTGTTGGCATTGTTATTTGAGTTGATTTAGAGATGTAATTTGATGCCTTGTAACCATTACTCGTATTACCTGTTATATTAAATTTAATTGTTACATTTTTACTAGTTCCGACATGCTTAGTATCATAATTACCAGAATTTACAATAACAGTTATTTCATTGTTTACACCATTGTAAGTATAATGTTTGTCAGTTGTTCCATTAAGCCCACCTGTAAGTGTAGGTAAAGCTGTCGATGCATCGTATGTCTTTTCTATAATTTTAGTGCCACTAGTAATATCAAATTCGCGTGGCAGTATTTTAAAGCTAACAAAATACTGTCCGTCTTGCCATGCGCCATATCTTGGAATCGCGGTTGGTACTGCTAATTGTTGTGTCGTATCATAGTTAGTTAGCACATCTAACATAACCATTCTACCATAAGTAGAATCGCTAGCAAAAACAGGGTTTTTGTCAGTAATTCTAAAACCGTAATATGTAATAGCAGCCCCTGATGATGGCAAAACATCCTTATTTTGCGTAACATATGAAAATACGGGAGTGGTTGTGTTAGTTGTTACCCAATCACCTTGTGGTTTGTATAGCTCTTCGACTTTTAGTGCAGCCGATAGTTTTAACGTATCAGTATAATTAGTTGGTGAAACTCCGTTTATTGTTGAAGAAATCTTAAATTCATAGGTGACGCCTAGAGCATCATAGTACTTTGTGTATGTTTTAGACAAATCGTTTTTGGGTAAATTTGTAAGACTTGTAAGTGGTGAACTAGAAACCTGTGGTGAGCCAGCCTTAATATCCAAGCTTGATGTTGTATAGTACATTGCATACACAATAGGAATGGTCCCCGCTTTATTAAATAATAAGTCAAGGTTACTTAATTTTTGATCGTATAGATAGTTGATAGTACCACTAGTTCCTATCTGATATGCAGCAAATATCTTATCTGAATCTGTGGTTTTGTAGTTTACGCTAACTTTTCCATCATGTATTCCAGTAAATCTAGAGACAGTACCAGCTGGCATATTGGTATCATAGACACCATACTTTACATTAATGTCAACTCGGGACTGTGTACCCATTGTATCAAACCCGTCCGCCTTTCCAAACCAAATGTTGCCATCTCTCCATTCAATAGTTCTTGAGCTAGTAGGATGAGTAGTAAGTGGGTGAGTGTAATCGTTTGTATCATTATCTAAGGTCATCGATGCATTCAAGGTAGCAACGTCGGAAGCCTTATTATTATTACCATTGATTATATTATCTCTAGTTAGAGTATTAAAGTCAATGCTACCAGTACCAGTAAGCGGTCGAGTCATGATTTTAGTGGCCATATTTGTTGCAACATAGACCGTATTGTTTTCCCAATTATGCAAGCCAACACCTGCACCCTTTGCACCTATAAGCAATCCAGCAGCACAAACGCCTAATACGTTTGCGCCGTTATAACCATAATTATACAAATGAGGAGTTTCAAAATCGCTAATAATCAATGCGCCGCTAAAGTTTAGTATAAAGCCATTAACAACCAAAAACACAGGTACTGAGGGATTATCATCTTTATTACCTCCAATCACTGTTGATACCTGCATAGAACCTACTATCCCGCCTACTGCAGCATCGTTAAATGGGCCAGTCGTTTGAACGCCAGTAGAGGTCTTGTAACCCACGATATACGATGCGGCATACATAACAACACTACTAGGAGCATTTAACTCACAGTCAATTATAAAAATATCTTGTTGTTCATGTGTGCCAGGCGCATCAACAGCGAAAATCTCGCCTATAAAACCACCTACGCGCGCTCTGCCATTCGAATCACTTAGTCTGTATTGAGAACTTTCGAGCATTCTAGCTTGCCCTGTTGCGACAAAAGAAACGTTTTCTGCCATTTCAACCACAGAGTTCTTAATTGTTACACCAGCTTGCCTTACTACCCCTACCATGCCTCCTAAGGTCATTCCAGTAGCGCCTGAAGTAATCGTCTGATCACTAACAGCAGCTACATAACCTCGAAGGATTATATTTTTTTCAATTTTAACGTGGACATTATTGATTTCAGAAATTCTGCCACCCTTAATACCAGAAGCAATCCCTGCAACCACACCAAAATAATCATGAAATACCCTATTACTACCACACGCAGCTGATAAGTTAATTGCGCTAGCTACTACGATATTTAAATCCTTAATTAGTCCACCGTATAAATTTGCGGTAATGAGTGCATTATAAGTATAGGGTTCAACCTTCCAGTCCTCAATACCACCAGGATTACCCACTTTAGTTCCACCATCATCCCACTTTAGTGTATCTCCACCATTATCGGTTGCCAAATTATAAGTGACGGTATGTCCTCCACCATAAAGGTTACCAGAAAAAATATTATTACCACCACCTAAACCAGCGGCAGGGTCATTATAGGCGTGGTTTGCATAGGATACTCTCGTTGCCCGCGTTCCTGCGGTCTGCATAAGGTTTCCACCACTAGATCCATAGGTATAACCAGGTGCATTATCAACTAAGATATCATTGGCTAAATAAAAACTACCTTCTTTTCTTCCACTAGAACTCACATTGTCCCAAAGGTCTTGTTGTGAGTAAATAGGAGTACTCCCAGAAATTTCAGTTGGTAAGCCTGATATAGTTAACTCCCTGCAAGTTAAATATTGATTATTTTCAGCACTAGTAGCACCCTGTGTTGATGTAGCTTTTAACACAACGTATCTTGTAATATATGCATTATCATTAGGAAACAAAAATAATTTTGTTTCTTGATTTCCAGCCCAAGATCCACTTCCTACCTTAACAAAGTGCGTTGTTTGGGCAGGAGGGTTACCGTCAAGCTCAATTAGCCTAGGATCAGAAGCATAGGTGTCATACAAATTTCCTCTGTCTATATAAATATCAAAAGTAAGTATTCTGCCATTTTGATTACCATCACCAAGTCTAGGATAGTAAGAAAGACCATTGACAATCCGTGGTGTTTTCAAGTCAATAACAAAGTAAAAATATGCTAGTGAGTTATAGCCATCCCTTCTTCCATAGGTTGAATAATTAACTGGATCATGATTAACATTATAGTAGGAATGAAACCAGTTAATACCATCAGTGCCATTGTTTAAATAATTTGAATTGGAATCACCACTAGTCCAATTAACACTATTAGGAGCATATGCCACTGTATAATTTTCAGAAGCGTATTCAGTATGGTTGCCAGCGTTTCCATAGAATATATAAGATTTACTAGCTATGTTGTCACTTGGTACTAATTGCACGTTCTTAGTTTTTTCGCTATATCCATTTGCAATTCTAAGCTCGGAAATAAATCCAAGCATTTTGCTAGAATGCTTATTCCACCCATCAGGCACCTCAATTAAAACATATCTTGTCATAACTGGAGTAAAACTTAGAAATAACGGATCATTCGTAGGTGAACCATTTACATCTGATACACCAGAAAGAGTTGCGCATATGGTAAAATTACTAATTGTCTTGAAAAAAGTTTCGCCAAGTGAGCTAGGATCCTCTGTTCTTGAGGTAATACGAACATTAAATCCAGATATATGCGAATCGGTGCCATCTTGACGCAATCGCATAATAACAGAGGATATTTCCTTTATATTCTTTAGATCTAGTACTACAAAGTCAAGGTTTCTATTATTGGATTCGTATAGCGTTGCTTTTATACCATTATAATTGTTCGTAGAATCCCCTGGATGAAAATTGGTAGGTGAATCTACACCAGGTCGAATAGTGTTGATTGAACCATATACATTTTCAGCTTGAGCTACAACATTACACATTGGCGCATATATTATGTCATAATCGTCATAATAATAAGTGGTATTAGAAAGTGTTGCAGTATTTTTGCTTACTGAGACACCATAAAGGTGGAGACTACTTATGCAAAAAACTTCCCTATCAGTATCATTTCGAAATCCACCTTTATCGAGGGTTATTGCCACATAACGCGTTACTACAGTATTATCTAGATAAACATCGCGCATAACTACTCTATGATCATCAAAAGTATATGCTTGGCGTTTTTGAAAATAACCATTACTACGTAAATTTAGATAAAATTCTTTTGGTGGTGTTTGATCATTATATGATTCGTTTGAAGTTGTGTAAACAGTAAACCCACGTATATAATCAAACGCAAAACCATCTGACCGTGGTGCCATTGTAATTCTCGAGAATGGTTTTGGAGCACCTAGATCAAGGATTATATAGGAGTTACTAGCGCTACCATAAGAAAATGGCACGCCGCTTGTTGTTCCATACAACTTCTGATACTTTACATCATCTCCTGAAGGTACAACATTATTACCGGAATCGTTAGTATGATAAAATTGACTGGTTATTTTGTTAGCTGGCAACATGTTAGTAACATACCAGTCTGTAGAAGGACCTCCATATGAATTTGGTGCGTATGCGATCGTATAATCAGTATATTCCGTTTCGACATATGCGTTAGCAACAGAGGTAGTGTTTGTTGTGGCAAATGAAACAATAGCACATATAATTATTAAAAATACACTAAAAACCGATGCTAACGTAAATGCATTGCGGCGTTTTTTCCTATTAGATTCAAGGGTGTTTTTCATAGTGCCTCACTGATGGTTATATAGAATTAACTATTATTTCTAGAGTTCTATTATTTAAATTCATATAAAAACCATATAAAGCTTTTTATTTAGTTTAAAAATAAAATGAGTGTGAAGAAAGATTTTTAAAAGCTTTCTTCGCTTTTCGCATAAGTAGCTTAACTAAATAAAGATAAATCATGTTAAAAATTTGACATTTTAAATCTTTATTTCTTTTGAAAGCGAGTATTAATTTTTGTGCCTAGATAACTTTGACTGTATGAAATATACGATATGTACGTGCCTTTAATATAATAAACACTTTTTTGTCATCCTTTTTTAGTGAAGCATCCTAAAACAGGTCACAAACTATTTGTTTCTTGAACTTTTTTTATTATAACATGAATCTTAAGAAATATCAAGTAACTATGGACAACTAGGATTTGATGTTAACTACACAGTTACTGTTCACAACCATATGAAAACAACAACAAAATTAATTGAGAATTACGCTAAAGCTAAAATAAATTTTAAAAATTGTTGTTTTAAAGGGCGTTTTCGGCAGTTGAAACGATTATGTTGTGAGCTCATCGCTAAAGCACAGACATTTTCCAAAATATCATGCAACGGACGAACAATAACTATGTTTTCCCATATTGGGTGTGAACTGTAACCTACACAGAAAAACGCATTTGCACCTTGCATAGCAATATTGAGAATTTTCACACAATAAAGCTCTCGGATATTGTAGCGATTGGATCATATTTATTTCAAAGATGAGCAAGTTGAAATTATATTTCTGCCAGCAGAGTAAAATAGATAGATAGATAGATAGATAGATAGATAGATAGATAGATAGATAGATAGATAGATAGATAGATAGATAGATAGATAGATAGATAATGAAAATTAAAAACACCGAACTCGCTCGATTTTTCTAAGCAATTTAAATTATTAATTTTCTGAAATAACTATTTTTTCAAGTGAAAAGTTTGAACAAAAATGGACGAAACGTAGAGATATTTAGGTGTGTAGCAAACGTTAAAAAGCACTTATTAAAACTTCAAAATGGCAAAACACTTGTGATTTTTTGCCGTTCGATGATTGAATTGGCAACTAAAAGTGTCCTATTGCTGGAAATCTAACACCACGAAAATCGCACCGAACAAAAAGGATACACCACAAAAAGAGGACAAAATGCGGGTTAGTGAGGTTTTGATTTTGCGACTAATTCAAGTTTGATAAAAGCAAAAAGATACTTGCCGTTGGTCGGGTAAAGGCGATGGCAAATACTTCTAATAGGTGACATCGTCTGCTAAAACGACAAGTCCGACCACATAGTCGATTTAGTTTCAAAGACCGACACCTACAAATTTTGGGAGGCGGAGGAATAGCACCTCGGCGGCATCGTTTAAGACCTGTGCGGTTATCATCGCAGACGGGAAAAGATATGGGAATAAAGAAAACACACGCTCGCAGGGAAATCCACAGCTTTTATTATAAATATTTTTGCGTTCGCTATATGTTTTATTGTAAACAATTGGTTTTTTTAATATAATAGAAAAAAAGTGTGAAAACTGGATAAGCGAGGAGGTCAAAAGTCGATGGCGAATCCGAAAAACGTATTCAATGGAAAACCCATAAGAGCGCAATTTTATGCGGAAAGCAACGAGTGGTTGTTTTCCATAGTTGACGTTTGCGACGTTTTGGCAGCAAGCGAGAAACCGCGCCATTATTGGACGGTTCTAAAAAAGAAACTGTTTGACGAGGGAAACGAAGCTTTGACAAATTGTCGTAGTTTGAAGTTGCTTGCCAGAGACGGCAAAATGCGCGTAACGGATGTGTTGAACAAAGACGAAATAATAGCCGTTGCAAAAAGGATACGAAATTCACAGCATACCGCGGCTTTAATCGAATGGCTTGAGTCTTTTGTCGGCGCGAGCAGAAAGTTTACATTAAAGCACAAGGACGTTGAGGTTTTGGAAGTTGAACTTGACTCTACGGGAGCAATCTCTACGTTTGGAAAAATGCTAAATGAGGCGCACTTACCCGTTGGCACAGTTGGAACAAAGGGTGTAGATTTCCCGCTCATAAGGGATTGGTGGAAAGGCAGAGCCATACCCGCAAGCCGCGACGGATTAAGGGATTTATTAGACCCGCTCGATATAGCATTCCCTCAACAGTTGCTTGATAAGAGCTTCGGGCTAAGCCTTTCCGACCATTACTGGATTTGCCCGCAAAACATTGAATTAAAATGGGCAGATATAAACTTTTTTTATAATCCGTTTTCCGAGGACGTTGGCAATCTGTTATTTAGAAAATTGGATTGGGACGGATTAGACACAAGCGCAATAAGTTTGAATTCGCCCGACAATACGTCCGACGGCGTATTAAAAAAGAAGTGGAAAATAATTAACTGCAAACGGTTTTTAATTAAAGGCGGGAGCACATACAATCAAGAGGTCGCAAACGAGGTTTTAACGTCGCGTATTTGCAAACGACTTGGCATACCATTTGTAAACTATGAGATTATTAAACTTGATGGCAAGCAATACAGCGTTTGCGAGGACTTTATAAACGTCGACACCGAACTCATTACCGCATGGCATATAATGAACCTAATAAAAAAAGACAACAGCACCTCCGATTACGACAGTCTAATTGCCAAGGTTGAGGAACTCAGCATTGTCGATGTTAGACGAAAAATCGACATGATGCTCACCCTTGATTTTATTATTGTAAACACCGACAGGCATTACAATAATTTTGGTTTCATCCGTAACCCGAACACGCTCGAATGGCTGTCGGTTGCGCCCATATATGACAGCGGAACATCTATGTGGTGCAGAGAACTTTCGAGTAATATAAACCCTGTTAGCATTCAAATCGAAAGTAAGCCGTTTAGGAGCAGGCACGACAAGCAAATAAAACTTGTAAAAGATTTTTCATGGCTTAACCTTGACGCACTCGACGGGGTAGAAAACGAATATGCGGAAATCCTTTCAAAGTCGGTTTCCGATGCATCGGAACTTGCCGACCGTCACAAAAAACTTTGCTTGGCATTGCGGAAACGGATTGAGTTGTTGAAAAAGGTTGTTGATGGGAAATAAATGTAAAGAAAAAAGTGGAGGCACTTTGATATGGTCAGTTATAAGAAGTTGTGGAAACTGCTAATCGATAAGGATATGAAAAAACAAGACCTTATGGCGGTTACGGGCATAAGCACTGCGACAGTCCGAAAACTCAATAAAGGCAAAAACATAAACACGGATATTCTTGTTCGCATTTGTAGCGCACTCAAGTGCAATGTTTCGGATATTATGGACATTCTACCAACGGTATAGGGACAGGGGAATAGGTATATGGCAAAAAGTGAAATTCTAAAAGACCTCGCAAACGGCGAGATAACAATAGACAAGGCGTTAAAGAGTCTTATACTATTTCGAACGATTTAGATGACAGCGAACTTTTTTCTTGGGCGACAATGAATTGTCTGGTTACGGAAATGATGTGGAATTGCCCGAGAATGCTTAATAGTAAAAATTTGACGTATACGGGGATTACCGGAAGTTACCAAGTAACAAATCAACCATTGCCACTACATTATCTACGAGTATGCTAAGGATATAAAAGCGGCAAGTATTAGAGAGCCGAATGCGAACATAATTGAAAAGGCGAATTCAAAGAGTCAATAAGAATTAGACTTGACATGACTTGCGTGGACGGTTTACGAGAATACAAGTGATGGTTTTGTGGGAATACTGTGCATGGTTCGACCGTCAAAATGTGAATTTAGATTGTGTGTGGAGTGTATATTAATTTGTGTAAATCGGGAAGGGCGAGGTATAATAAAGACATAATTTATCGAGGTTTTATGCAGAAATTAAAGGAAAATACTGCTGTTTTCGTCATCAGAGAAGCGGCATTTTGATTAATATTGTAACGTATGTGTTCTGACGGTCTAACCAGTACATGAAAATTACAAGAGTATTTGACCACTCGGTGTTTACGCAATAGTGCAAAAGGTAAATCAAAAACTACTGAAAGGGGAGTGTTTCTTAATTTGTGTAATTCGGGAATGAGGAGGTATAATAAAAACACAAATTAGGAGGACATCAAAAAGGGGACAAAAAAGTAACATACTGCGTTCAATTCAAACCACAAAGTAGTGAAAAACGCACAATAGACAACGTACAAAAAGTAGCAAATACAGGCAAAACAGCGTGCTAATGCAAAAGCCGCATATTTGCAACTTTTGAACAAAGAAAAACGGCAAAACGTTTGTATCCGTCTGCCGTCCGTCTATGGCACTCCCGAGAGGATTTGAACCTCCGACCTGCGGTTTAGGAAACCGACGCTCTATCCTACTGAGCTACGGGAGTAAATTGTTTTTAAGCATATTTCTAAACCAAAAAATTTGAGAAATAATTTTCTCGGAAATTGTTTTTTTTATGTATCTCTTAAACCATTTTGTTTAGTGTTTTTACGCTTTCTCACTTGTTGCAAAGATAGAAACTTTAGAAAGAGCATTATTCAGTGACGCACTCCCGCCGCCTAACGCCTACGGCGTTTGAGTCGGTGTCTTCTTGGGAACTCACCCTCACGGCAGGATGTTTAACACCGCTATCCCCCGTGCGTCCCACGGTTCGATGTAATGCGCTATGAAGTGAGTATTCGAAGCCCTTCTAGCCGAATGTTGCGGTTGCGCTAATGTCTCTATGATGATGTGCTCCACAACTTTCGCGTCACGACCTGTCGTAATGTCAGTTTGCCGCTACATAGCCACATACATGACATAGTTTAGGACGAAAACCCCTTATCAATCGTCAGAACTTTCCTTGTGCAGTCAACTTGTATCCGAGGATAGCTAAACATTCCTCAGCCGTTGAGATACGCTTTTCTAAAATTTAAGATTGCGCCCTTCCCCGCATATTTAAGTCCTCAATGCATACCACATCGCAACGTTCTATCCGTCTACTCTGCTTTTGAGGAAGTCTTTTCGTTATTCGAGATATGCTGGGAACCCCGCCACTACTTCCACTGCTTTGCTCTTTCTTGCCGCTTTTTTTGCGACCCCGATAAAATCGGGGGTATGAGGCTGTCGCCATTGCTGTCAACCTAC
>JAITQU010000107.1 GCA_031288735.1 Christensenellaceae bacterium | reverse complement strand
GGGGCTGCATAATCGTTTCAAACGTAGAAAAAGTTAATTAAAACAGCAATTTAAAAAATCTGTTTTAGATTTAACATCATAAACTAATAATTCAGTTGAGGTGTGAACAGTAACTATTTCTATCTAAGACTAGATCAAAACTAGACAAGAGTTGTTGAAAAATATATAGCTATAGAGTATAATATTATTGATAACAAGAAAAAAACGATTATTTCTTATATGATTTATGTTTAAATACAACTAAATTTCACAAAATATATAAAACGTAAATGTTAAGGTGCTTTAGCTTTGATAATCTTTAGGTGTCTAAATTAAAAGCTTTATAAATTAGTAGCTTAGATTTTTTAATTTCTTGGCTAAAAGCACAACAAAGGTTAATTTTATCGAAAAAAAAGAGTGTTAATTTTAAATTTTTTAGGAGCGGTTAATAGATGGCGCATGTGTCCTTATATCGAAAATATAGACCACAAGACTGGAAAGGCGTAATAGGTCAAGACCACATTGTAAAAACACTAATTAATCAAATCAAGAATAATTCAGTAAGCCACGCATATCTATTTACTGGAACTCGTGGGACAGGGAAAACAAGCTCAGCTAAAATATTTGCAAGAGCAATCAACTGCAAGTCACCTATTAATGGTTCGCCGTGTGGTGAGTGCACAGCGTGCAAGGTTCTTTCAAATCCTACTAACACTGATATCATAGAAATGGATGCTGCAAGCAATAATGGTGTTGATGAAATTCGAGACCTAAAAGAGAGTGTACAATATACACCAACAATAGGTCGTTACAAGGTCTACATTGTTGACGAGGTTCACATGCTTTCAACAGCAGCCTTCAATGCACTGTTAAAGACACTAGAGGAACCACCAGAGCACGTAGTATTTATACTTGCTACAACGGAGGTTCATAAATTACCGCAAACAATACTAAGTCGATGCATGCGCTTTGATTTTAGATTTGTAGCAAGAGCTGAGCTAAATAATTATCTTAACAAAATATTTAAAAGTGAAAGTTACAAATGTGATCCCAAAGCCTCAATGCTAATAGCAGAGCATGGGGCAGGAAGCGTGAGGGACATGCTTTCAATTGCAGACATGTGTATGTCATATGCGCCTGAAGGACTCAAATACGAGGACACATTGTCGCTACTTGGAGTTTCTGATTTTGATTCATTATTTGATTTAGCGGAGGCAATTTTAGATGCTGATTTTGGAAAGGCTCTTAACATATCACGTCAATTTGCTGAGCATGGCAAGAGTGTTTCAGTCACTATTCGTGAATTAGCATCATTTTTCAATGATATGATTGCTGTAAAAAATATCAAAGGCTATAGTGCAAGTTTTCTAAACGATGATTATGTAAAGGTTAGTAAGCTCGCAGAGAAATTTGATAATTTAAAGATAAGTCGAGCCTCAGATATTTTTTCTATTTTAGATGGGCAAATTAGATATAATACACAGCCCCAAATCATCTTTGATGCAGCAATAATAAGGGCAGCTGAGCTTAGAACAGACCATACACCGGATGCGCTCCTCTCACGCATGACAATCCTAGAAAAAAAACTAGATGAGATTAAAGCTAATGGGATTGTAATGAGTAGACAAGAAGACTTAGGAAGCGATATATCAAAAAACCAAAATATAAGCTCAGATAAGACACAAAATAGATTCGATGACATAAAAGAGCAAAATGACAAAGTAGATAATAAACCCTTTGAGCTTGATGTAGTTATCGAAAAAAATGCAGTAGTAATAGAGGATGAGCCCCTACCATTTGATAATCACGCATATCAAGAAATACAAGAGGAAATTGAATTAAACGTAAGCGCAAAGGAAACAATTAATAACATTTTAAAGGAATTGTCAGTTGATAGCTCTCTAGCCATGATACCACATATTCTGAGTAGTGGCGATTTTAGTTTAGATAGCAAAGCAAAAAAGGTCGTACTTAAGGTGGGTCAGTTTTTATATCTTAGTATTACCTTTGATTTAGCTGATACAAAGGCTGTCATTGAAAAAGCGATAAAAAATGCGTTCGGTGACGAATTCAAATTTGAAATAGAGGTAAAAGACGAAAACAAGAAAGAAAGCAAAAGTAAAAAAACTCCCGATAAATTAAAAAACAACTTTGGTGATAAGATCAGCAGGTCAAAAAAATAAAAAAACAATTGTTAAAAAATAAAAAAGGAGATTAAATAAATGGGCAAGTTTAGTGGATTTGGTGGTGGTGGAGCACCAGGCGGTGGTGGTGGAAGTATGCAACAACTCATGAAACAGGCGCAAAAAATGCAAGAAGAAATGGAAAAAGCGAAAGAAGAGCTTGCAGACACAGAGGTCGTGGCCACAGCTAGTGGTGGACTTGTTGAGGTAGTTTTAGGTTGCGATTATAAGTTGACATCTATAAAAATTAAGCCTGAGGTTGTGGATCCTGAGGATGTTGAAATGCTAGAAGACATGATAGCGGTAGCTTTTAGCGAGGCATTGCGACTAGTAGAAGAAGAGAAAAATCGGGTATTAGGACCATTCGGACAGGCTGGGTTACTATAAATTATGGAATCAGAGATCTTATCTAGGCTAATAGCTGCTTTTCGTTCATTGCCAGCAGTAGGGCAAAAATCGGCAACGCGATATGCGTATAAAATAATTGACATGACGGAAGGTGAGGTACAAAACCTTATTGATGCGATTGTCGACGCAAAAAGGACGCTACATTTTTGCCGTGAGTGTGGAAACTATACTGAGCTTTTGGTCTGTGAAAGATGTCTATCAGCCGACAAATCTACGATATGCGTTGTGCGTGATCCAAAGGACATATCCGCATTCGAAAGAATTGGAGATTACAACGGTCTTTACCATGCTCTACACGGAACACTAGATTTTCAGAAGGGAATAAACGCTGAGCATTTAAGAATTCGAGAGTTAATAAGCCGACTAAATGGGGTAAGAGAGGTTATTGTTGCTACAAACCCTGATATCGGAGGTGAGCTTACAGCAACATATTTAGCGCAAATAATAAAACCATTAGGGATTAAAGTGACAAGGCTAGCTCACGGTATACCAATGGGTGGCGAGATTGAGTATGCTGACGAATTAACGCTAAAAAGGGCATTATCAGATAGAAAAGAAATCTAGGCCCTTGCTACATAAGTATGCATGTGACGCACTCCCGACTCAAACGTCGTAGGCGTTAGACGACGGGAGTACGTCACAGGCAACTTTAAAGGAGTTTTAGCAGTGGCAAAAGCAACACTTGCGCAAGCAAAGTTTAAAAAGAACGAAGAATTTTATACACAACTTACCGACATTGAAAAAGAAATGCGTCATTACAAAGACCAATTCAAAGATAAAGTTGTTTTTTGCAATTGTGATGATCCTTTTGAGAGTAACTTTTTTAAGTATTTTGCAATAAATTTTAATATATTAAGTTTAAAAAAACTTATGTCTACTTCTATTCTACAAGCACAATTAAAGGCAGAGAAATATCAATGTTCGACATTTTAGAATATGGCAAAACTGCAGACGAAGACAACAAAAGACCTTATAAAATTGTTATAAACGAAGTCGCTGATTACAATGAAGATGTGGCAGTGGACCTTGTCGATGTTGAATACCTTTTAAAAAACCAAAAAATACTCTAACATTGTTGAATTCCGATGGGGATTTTAGAAGTGAAGAATGTGTTGAATTGTTAAAGCAAGCTGATATCGTTTGCACAAATCCACCCTTTTCTTTGTTTAGAGAATACATTTCGCATCTTGTAGAATTTAAAAAAAGTTTTATTATAATAGGCAACCCAAATGCTGTATCATATAAAGAATGTTTTAATTTGATTTATGAGCAAAAGATTTGGATAGGCACAAAATCCATGGGGACAGATATGTTGTTTGACATATCAAAAAATATGCATAAATATTAATTAAAACAAAAAAAGAAGGTAGCGGTTATAGAATAATTGATGGAGTTGTGAAGGGTAGAGCATCAGCAATTTGGTTCACCAACCTTGACATAGACAAAAGACACGAAGCAATAACCTTATACAGAAATTACACTCCCCAAGAATATCCCAAATACGATAATTTCGATGCTATAAACATTGACAAGGTTAGCGACATACCTTGTGATTATGATGGATTTATGGGTGTGCCTATAACTTTTTTGGATAAATATAATCCAGAGCAATTTAAAATTATTGGTTTAGGAATTGCCTCAAGTGGGCTAGACATTGGCGCTAGTCCATGCAAACCAGAACACAAAAAATACAGAAAAGAAGTGCAAAAATGTGGGGCTGTTGACGGCGATTTATATATGACGACTGATGGTGCTGTTGAAGTGCCATATGCTGGATAACCTGTTCGTCTTTTACAGGTTTTAGAATTTCACTTATATCCCAATCTTTTGGTAAAATAAGTTTTTCCCGTTCATCCATTGATGTTAGCATAAACCTAGTCCCTGGGGAAAATTTTTTATTCTCGTCGACTAGGCGTTAGGGTGCGGGAGTATCACAATATTGCTACATTAAAAATTAATAGGAATTTTTCTATATCGAATTGACTACATTAAACTAGGATATGAATTAGAATGATAAAGATTTCTTAAATCTTTTCAAATAGAGAACTTCCATAAAGTTATTAAGTTTAATCTAGGTTTAAAAAGTTTAAAAATACTAAAACCTACTAAAATAAATTTACTAGTATAAACTAAATAACTTAGCTTTTAGAAAGTAAAGGAGCAATTTAGATAGAGAAGATTTAGTTTAGTAAGACTTGTATTAACTTTATAAAGAGATAAAAGGAGGCTTTAAAGATAAAGAAAGCTGTTTTTATCAATTTTTAAAGCATCCAGTAGTGTTTTTTATAGACTATCATTTAGTCAGATATTGATTCATCGCTTTCCACATTATCATATTCTGCATCCTCTTCTCTAGGTGTTAAAGACATGCATGCAACTTTCCCATCACCTTTTAATCTCATTAATTTTACGCCCTGCGAAGTACGTCCTATTGTATTTATCATATCAGCACGTATTCGAATCATTGTGCCATTATCAGCAATTATTATAATGTCATCATCAGCAGAAACAAGTTTAAGATTAATTAACTTACCAGTTTTTTCGTTAAAGGTTCCCGCCTTAACGCCCTTGCCGTTACGTCCCTGTGTATGGAAATTAGATATATCTACACGTTTGCCAAAACCGTTTTCTGTTACAGTTACTACTTCACTGCCTTCTTTTACAATATCCATATCAACCATGTAAACGTCAGGAGGGAGTTTCATAGCTTTGACACCTAAAGCCTTTCTTCCGATTTCACGAATGGCAGTTTCAGTAAATTTTATACAGTGACCATCGGAAGAAGCTACGATTAGCTCATTATTGCCATTTGTTACTTCGGTGGCTATTAATTCATCACCTTCTAAAAGTGAAATTGCAATTTTACCATTAATTCGAATGTTTTCAAATAGCTTTATAGAAGACTTTTTTATAAGTCCATTTCTAGTCAGCATCATTATTGAGCCATTTTCATAATCCTTAATGGAAAGAAAGTTTGTTACCTTTTCATCACCCTCTAGTGATAGCAAATTTACTATGGCTCTACCCTTAGCTGTTCTTAACGCTTTTGGGACTTCAAATGCCTTGATTCGATATACCTTACCTTTGTTTGTAAAGAAAAGCAAATCGTCATGTGTGTTACAAACAAGTAGTCTAGAAATAAAATCATCGTCTTTAGTTTTGTGTGCAGAAACACCCACACCGCCTCGGTTTTGGGATTTATATTCTGTAACGGATATGCGTTTCACATAACCTTGAAACGTCATAGAAACGACAACATCTTCCTTTTCAATAAGATCAGCTACATTAATTTCAGATAAATCATAGCTTAACTCAGATCGTCTAGGTGTATGGAATTGATCTCTGATCTCTGAGAGCTCAGTTTTAATTATTGAATAAACTCTTGATTCATTTGCTAAAATATCTCTATAATCAGCAACTAAAAGAGTTATCTCTGAGAGTTCAATTCTAATCTTCTCTACCTCTAAACTAGTTAATCTTGATAAGCGCATGTCAAGTATGGCGTTTGCCTGTCTGTCAGAGAAACCAAAGCGCTCTATTAATCGCTCTTGCGCCACACTTCTTTCTCTAGAGGTTCTAATAATAGATATAACTTCGTCAAGGTTATCAAGAGCTATTACTAAGCCTTG
Source organism: Christensenellaceae bacterium (assembly GCA_031288735.1). Classification (GTDB taxonomy): domain Bacteria; phylum Bacillota; class Clostridia; order Christensenellales; family DTU072; genus JAITQU01. Next base: position 8,735 of record JAITQU010000107.1, on the reverse strand, counting down.
TAAAATATGCTCTCTTTCAAGAGCTTTATTTAATAGGTATACCGTTCGTCTCTTAATTACATCAACCTGATGAGCAATATATGCCTCTAGCATTTCCTTAAGATTCATAGTCTTAGGAACGCCTTTGTGTAGAGCTAGGAATGTAATTCCAGTCGTTATTTGTAAGTTGGATTGCTTATATAGATTGTTTAAAACAACCTGTGCGCTTACATCTTTTTTCAGATCGATTACCATACGCATTCCAAATCGATCCGACTCATCATTAATATGCGCAATGCCATCAAGCTTTTTTTCTTTAACCTGCTCGGCTATGTTTTCAATTAGCAGTGCCTTATTAACCTGATATGGTAATTCCTTTACAACGATACGAGCTCTGCCATTGTGATCTTCGATTTCGCACTTTGAACGAATAACGATGCCGCCCTTTCCCGTTCTATAAGCTTGCTTAACAGCACTTCGGCCTAAAATTATGCCACCAGATGGGTAATCAGGAGCTGGCACGATAGAAATTAGCTCATCAATAGAAATATCAGGATTATCTATAATTGCTATTGTTGCATTTATGATTTCAGAAAGGTTATGTGGTGGGATGCTAGTAGCCATTCCAACAGCAATACCCTCGCTACCGTTAACTAAAAGGTTTGGAAATTTCGCTGGCAATACAACTGGTTGGGTAAGTGTATCATCGAAGTTTAGATAGGTGTCAACGGTGTTCTTATCTAAATCTCTAAGAAGCTCATCGGCAATTTTAGATAATCTTGCCTCGGTATACCTTGCAGCAGCTGGCGCATCCCCATCTACTGAACCAAAATTTCCATGCCCATCGATGAGCTGCATGCTCATTGTGAAATCTTGCGCAAGACGTACTAGTGCATCATAAATTGAGGAATCACCATGTGGATGGTATTTACCTAATACTTCACCTACAATTCTTGCGCATTTTTTATATGGCTTATCGTGGGTGTTATTTATTTCATACATGGCGTAAAGAATACGTCGATGTACTGGTTTTAGTCCATCTCTTACATCTGGGATTGCCCTACTAACGTTTACTGCCATAGCGTAACTTATAAACGATTTTGACATTTCATCTTTGACATTGATGGGAACTATCTTAGTTTTTGCTAGGGATTCCTTGATATGTTCTATATTTAGGCCAGTTCCTTTTTTTTCCATTAAAATCCAATCCTCCAGTGGTTGAATCGACAAGGAGTGTCACATTCAGGTTATAGTCTTATTGATCTAAAATTTGAAAGGTGGTTTCAAAAATTTAGTCAAGTTTTTATTAGAATTTACTTTAACAAATTAAAGCTTTAAGAGTGAAATAAATAAATAAATAAAATATTAAGCTCATAAAGAATTAAAGGGTTAATATAAAAAAGATGAAAGAAATTTCTATATATCAAGCTCCTTAACAAGCGTCGCATTTTGCTCGATAAAAGCGCGTCTAAGCTCAGGCTGTTCGCCCATTAATACACTAAAAATCTCATCAGCTTCCTCAGCGTCTTGCATTGTAACACGTAAAAGGGTGCGAGTTTCAGGATCCATAGTGGTCTCGTAGAGCTGAATGGCATTCATTTCCCCTAAGCCTTTATAACGTTGCAATTCGTATCTACCACCTACAGTGTCTTGAAAATTCTTTAACTCGGAATCAGAATAAAAATACGAGACGGCATCCTTACCCTTTGTAACCTTATAGAGTGGTGGAAGTGCAATATAAACGTGTCCGTTTTCTACTAAAGGACGCATAAAGCGAAAAAAGAAAGTTAAAAGCAGTATTCGTATGTGACTACCATCAACGTCAGCATCTGTCATACAAATAATTCTGTCATAACGGAGTTTTGAAATATTGAAATCTTCTTTGAACCCGCAACCAAACGCCTTAATCATTGCCTGGATTTCTTTGTTGTCTAGAATTCGATGTAGTCTAGCCTTCTCAACGTTTAAGATTTTTCCACGCAGTGGTAGTATAGCTTGTATCTGTCTGTCACGTCCCTGCTTTGCGGTGCCACCTGCAGAATCGCCCTCAACAATATATATTTCACAGTTAAGGGGATCAGTATTTGTGCAGTCAGCAAGCTTTCCTGGGAGCATTGTACTTTCCATGGCATTCTTTCTAAACGATTCGCGCGCCTTTCTAGCTGCCTCTCTAGCACGTTGAGCGTTAATAGACTTTGTGACTAAATCCTTGGCGATCTTTGGGTTCTCTTCAAGATACTCACTAAGCTTTTCAAAAACAATCCTACTTGTGAGAGTGCGCATTTCACTGTTACCTAATTTGGTTTTAGTCTGTCCTTCAAATTGTGGTTCGGGGAGTTTAACAGAAATAACAGCAGTTAAGCCTTCTCTTACATCATCGCCAGATAATTTTTCTGACTCTTTTAATGTTTTGGTCTTTTGACCACATTCATTTATTGAGCGAGTTAGTGCAGATTTGAAACCATCAAGGTGAGCACCGCCCTCCTCAGTATTGATATTATTAGCAAATGTGTATATTATCTCAGTATAGGAGGTGTTAAATTGAATAGCACATTCTATAATGTTTTCACCAGATTTTTCTTCAAAATAGATAACATCAGGCAAAACTGTTTCTTTCCCCTTATTCAGTGCTTCAGCAAAGTGTTTAATTCCACCCTCATATACGTGGGTTTCCTCTCTTTCTTGGCCTTCTCTTTTGTCCTTTATGCTAATTTTTAATCCTTTATTCAGGTATGCAAGCTCTCTTAAACGAATACGCATAATGTCATACTGTAAAAGGGTAGTTTCAAAAATTTCTGAGTCAGGGAAAAACCGTACAGACGTCCCTGTTTCTGTTGTTTCACCATCGATATAAAGATCGCTATCAGGCACACCGCGATGATAAACTTGCTTATAAATTTTACCATTTTGTCGCACCTCAATTTCCAAAAATTCCGATAATGCATTGACTACTGATAAGCCAACCCCATGTAGTCCACCACTAATTTTATAACCACCACCACCAAACTTGCCACCAGCGTGTAATTTTGTTAAAACCACCTCTACAGCAGATTTTTGTTCCTTTGATATAATCCCAGTAGGAATTCCACGCCCATTATCAGAAACACGACAAGAACCATCTTCGAGAATCACAACCTCTATATGTGTGCAATGACCAGCAAGTGCCTCGTCAATAGAGTTATCAACTAATTCTGTAACAAGGTGGTGAAGGCCCTTTTCATCAGTGCTACCAATGTACATTCCTGGGCGCTTTCTGACAGGGTCCAATCCTTCAAGAATTTGTATAGACTCCTGATTATAATTTGCTTCTATTTTTTCTGACATATATGCATATCCTCCGAGTCCTAAACATTTTATTAAATTAGTGAATAGAAATTGATAAAAAAGGACTCAATCGTATCTTTCAATTATACCATAAAGCAGTTTAAAAGTATAGCAATATAGCAAGGTTTAGTGAAGTTATATGGAATAAATTATTATGAATTAATACTTTTTTTAATTTATTTGAATTTAAATTCACATAAATTTATGAAATTGTACAAAATTATTATTAGAATGCAAATAGTCATTTCAGCTGATAATCCTATCAAAATAAAATGAATTTTTTTAGTAAATTATCAAATAAATTTATAAAATTTTTATAGAAAAAAAGTGGCTATTTCTTCATTTAAGCGGGAGTGTGTATTAATTTGTGTAAATATGGGAGGAGGATAGGTAGTCGAAGTCGATGGTTAATTCAATTTCGTAGCCATTTTTAACATTTAACACTTTGGTACTTTTAAAATGTAAATAACGCAAAAACAAGCGAACTAAAAGCTCGCTTGTTTCTGCAAAAAAAACATTAGGAGAAATCTATATGCAAAAATTAATGTAGCTCAAAAAGAAGCTTTGAAATATTTAATCTTAGCTTTTATGAGCACTAGAAAAAAAAGACGCATTATTAGCACTTTTATTTCATTTTTTAACTTCAAACAATTGCACTTCAAAAAGCAATCATAATAAAGTTTTTTCATTTTAATTATTTTTCAACGTCTAGATATTGACCTTGCGCATAGTATGCCACCTTAAACATAAGTGCACCGACAGTTCCAGCAAATTCTGGTGCACCATCTACAAATAGATTACCAAGCTCAATATATTTGACCATATCAGCCTTAGACATTAGGATATCAAGAGCAAGAGAAGGATCTTTGAATTTCATTGCTAAAAACGGCTTGCATCTCTTATATTCACCGCGACCAGACATGCTCTTTCCGCCCTTTACTCTAATCCAAGATTGAAGGTCAGGATAATTTTCAATTATCAATGCATAAGCACGGTCAGGGCTTGTTTCGGTTACGGCCTTTACATCTGGGTGACCCATTTTATTTAATCTGCTTATGCCACTTGGGAGAAGATATAAAAACAATTTGCAAAGCATAATTTGGTCTGAAAGAAGGGTAGGCTTATCCTTAGACTGCATCAATTTCGCCATACGAAGTAGTGGTCCAAGAAGAGGTATTAGTAAACCAAACTTGAAAAGTCCCTTTATTTTTGGTAAAGGCATGCCCTTGCCAGAGAAGAAAACGACAAACTTTCTAAGACTTGGAAAAGCTAACTCTACATCAGGCTTTTCATGAACAACACCTGGAAAGGTTGTCCAGACCCCATCATTTATAACAAAGTGAGTTGCTAATTTCCCAGTACCCTCGGCTTCTGAGTCTTTAGCACTAACCTGAAATACAAAGCTTTTGCCTTTGAATTTATCACCGAACTGAGGTTCGCTTTCGCATATTACTTTAATAAGCGGGACTGCAGAGTATAGAAATATGCCAGTTGCGTATCTATCACTTTGAGTAGTTACTACTGTTTTTGCCATTCTACACCTCATCTCCCCAATCTTCGTCTTTTTCAATATCTTGTTTCATTACTTCTAATACATTTTTCACAATGCCTTCGGCATCAATTTCATGATGTGCTAGGAGATCTTCATGTAATCCTATAGGAGACCACTTATCAGGGATTCCTAATTTTCTTAAAAGACATGCCTTTCCACCTTCAACGATTACCTCTGCCACAGCGCTCCCTAAACCACCTACGATTGTATGATCTTCGATAGTTACGAGTTTTCGAGTTTCTCTAACAGCCTTTAATACTGCCTCTCTGTCGATTGGCTTAATTGTATGCATGTTGAGTACTCTAGCACTAAGCTTGTGATCGAATTTTAAAATACTAGCAGCCTGCATTGCTTGATAAACACATGATCCACATGCTATTAGTGTGATGTCAGTGCCATCCACCATCTCGACAGCCTTGCCAACCTCAAAACCGTAGTCTGAGGAATTATAGACAACATTATCAAAACCCCTATTTATGCGAATATAGAATGGGCCAGGTGTTGAAGCTGCAGCGCGTACAGCGTTTGCTGTTTCCATACCATCAGCAGGACATATAACTGTCAGGTTGACCATAGTGCGAACAACCCCGATATCTTCGATAGCATGATGCGTAGACCCTGCCTGTCCAAATGAGGTTCCGCCATGTGTTGCAATAATTTTAACATTAACGTTTTGATAACATACGTCAGTGTGCAATTGATCGAGTGCGCGTAAACTTGCAAAGACAGAAAAGCAGGAAGCAAACGGTTTTAAACCAGCCTTCGCCATGCCAGCGGCTATACCTATCATATTTTGCTCAGCAATACCAACGTTGAAAAAACGATCGGGGTATTTTGCCAAGAAATCACCCATTTTTGTTGAAGTTGCTAAATCAGGACTCAAACAAACAATTGTAGGATCACTTGAACCAAGCTCAGCAATTGTCTTTCCAAATATTTCTGCGGGTGCTAATTTTGTGCTTTCAACCGCTGTAAATGTAATTCCACCAGCCATATTATTTACCCTCCTTTTCCGCTCTTGCGATTCTTATTTTTGCATATTCAGCTAGATCAGCTTTTGCTGTATTGTATTTGGCTTCGTCTAATGCACCATAGTGCCATTTGTAATTACCAGCAGAAAATGAAACACCTTGGCCTTTCACGGTGTCTGCAATAATGCAGTAAGGCTTTTCTCCACCAGCTATTGCTTTTTCAAGTGCATCAGAAAGGGCAGGGATATCATGACCGTTAACTACAATAGTCTCAAAACCAAAAGCCTTCCATTTGTCTTCAAAAGGTTCTAGTGCCATAATGTCTTCGGTATTTCCATCAATCATATTATGGTTTCTGTCAACGATAGTTATAAGATTTCCAGCGCCTCTTTTCTTCTTTGTAAAGTGCGCTGTTGCCATAGCAGCTTCCCAAACAGAACCTTCATCACATTCACCGTCGCCTAGTACAACAAATGTTTTATAATTCTTTCCAAGAATTTGTCCAGCCAACGCCATTCCTAGCCCTAGTGAGGAACCATGACCTAGTGAACCTGTAGATGAGTCTAATCCTACAACCTTATTGCTATCTAGGTGTATACCAAGCTTGCTACCTGTATGATTAAACGTTTTTAGATCTTCTTTTTTGACAAGACCTAACAATGCAAACATTGGTGCAAGTACAATCCCTACGTGACCTTTTGAAACTACAATTCTGTCTCTATCTGGATCAGTTGGGTTCTTAGGATCAAAATTTGCATATTTGTAGTAAAGTAATGTCAGAATATCAGCACAGCTTGAGCTTCCGCCCCAGTGTCCACTACCAGCCCAATTTACAGTTTCGATACATAATTCTCGAAGCTCGGCAGCCTTTTTCTCAAGATCAATCCATTCTTGTTTGGAAAGTGTCATAAATTATAAGTCCTCCTTCTTATTGATTATATTAATGTGATAAAATGAAATTAAAGAGATGAAAATTGCCAAAAAAATTTGACATAAATATAATAACATATCTTTAAAAGTAATTCAATACTGAATTTTAAAAAGAGGATAATAAATGTTACTGTTCACACCCCATATGAAAACAACAACAAAATTAATTAGAATTACGCTAAATCTAAAATAAATTTTAAAAATTGTTGTTTTAAAGGGCGTTTCTGACATTTGAAACAATTATTTTGTGAGCTTATCCGATACAGCACAGGCATTTTCCAAAATATCATGCAGCGGACGGACAATAACTATGTTTTTCCATATGGGGTGTGAACTGTAACTAATAAATAACTGGCACTCTTTAAAATATTTTAAAAAGTTGCATAAAAACGGACGAGAGCACATAGCTCGATTCAAAATTTTACATTTAATGGATACGATTTTTAAAGTTTGCAAAAAATTATGGTCGATGGAAAATTTAGAATTTTTCGATAATTTATTTTACATTCTGCACTACATAGGGTTTAGCACTATGAAAGATTATATAAATTGATTTTGAGAGCGGTTAATGATATAATAAGCAAGGAAAAGTTTGAATAGACATAGTTAGAAAAAAGTTTAATTTTGAAAATTTAAAGTGTCTTATCTTTTATAGTTTTTCTAGATTTACTAAAAAATAAAATTTAAGGATGATATTTTAATGGAAGCTGAATATATTGTTGACATATCAGGATATGTAAAACATCTCCCTATTGTGGAAATTGGGGTGGGTGTGAATGTCGCTTTTCTTAATTTACATGGGGATGTTGAACTTACAGAGCATTGTGCAAAAAAGCTTGCTATGCTAGCAAAACACGCTGATGTTGTAATAACTGCAGAAAGTAAAGGGTTGCAACTTGCTCATTGCTTAGCACGAAATCTTGGAAATTCACGATATGTTGTTGCAAGGAAGGCACTAAAGCAATACATGAAAGATGGGATATTTGTAACTGTTAAATCGATAACTACGCAAGCAGTACAAACACTTTACATATCTAAAGACGATGCTAACTACATTTCTGGTAAAAGAGTAATCATTGTTGACGATGTTATTTCAACTGGAAACAGTCTTGATGCATTAGAATCGATTATAGAAAAGGCAAACGGTGTAGTAGTGCAACGACTTTTTGTTTTAGCAGAAGGTGATGCTCAAAAGCGCACGGACATAGAGTTTCTTGCAAAAATTCCACTTTTTTAATAAAAAAACTTGATCGTAACTAAGAATAGTAAGGATGCTATCTTTTAGATAAGGATCTTATTTTAGTTTCATTAAGCATTCAATAATTTAAAAATATTAAGGCTCTACTAGATTTCTTATTTTTAATATTACTGTTTTTAGCTTTTATAGTTAGCTTGTGACGTACTCCCGCCGCCTAACGCCTACGGCGTTTGAGTCGGGTCTTCTTGGGAACTCAAATTCACGGCAGGATGTTTTACCCCGCTATCCCCCGTGCGTCCCACGCTTCGATGTAATGCGCTATGAGGTGAGTATTCGAAGCCCTTCTAGCCGAATGTTGCGTCTTAGTTAATGTCTCTATGATGATGTGCACCGCAACTTTCGCGTCACGGCCTGTCGTAATGTCAGTCTGTCGCTACATAGCCACATACATGACATAGTCTAGGACGAAAACCTCTTATCAATCGTCAGAACTTTCCTTGTTTTGTCAACTTGTATCCGAGGAAACCTAAACATTCCCCAGCCGTTGAGATACGCTTCTCCAAAATTTAAGATTGCGCCATTCCCAGCATATTTAAGTCCTCAATGCATACCACATCGTAACGTTCTATCCGTCTACGATGCTTCTGAGGAAGTCTTTACGCTATTCGAGATATGCTGGGAACCCCGCCACTACTTCCACTGCTTTGCTCTTTCTTGCCGCTTTTTTTGCGACCCCGATAAAATCGGGGGTATGAGGCTGTCGCCATTGCTGTCAACCTAC
>JAITQU010000106.1 GCA_031288735.1 Christensenellaceae bacterium | reverse complement strand
GTTACTGTTCACACCTCAACTGAATTAATTGTTAATGTTGATAAATGCAAGGCGCATTTCTTAAATTGCCATTTAAAAGAGCTTTTTCTACATAGGAAACGCTTATTTCTGTGGCTTTTCCCGCTAAAGTGCTGATCTTTTTCCAAATATCATGCAAGGATGGATAGTGACCATGTTTTCTCATATAGGGTGTGAACAGTAACAAAATACATATGTTACAATATTAATCAAAAAATCGCTTCGCTGATGACGAAAACTGCAGTATTTTCCTTTAATTTCCGCATAAAACCTTGATAAATTATGTCCATAAAACAATATTCACAGCATTAGATTAACACAATAATCTAAATTTACATTTTGACGGTCGAACCATTGATAGGACGCTGAATTTTTAATATTACTGTTCACGCCTCTATGAAAAACAAAGGCAATGTTTTAACAACATCGCCTTCTAGATTTATTTACATTCTACTATTTAGTCAGACTAGTTCAAAGATCTCAGCTACACGCAAAAAGGTTTTTATCAAGTGCCGCAAATGTTTCAATAACGCCCATATTATTACATATGAAAGTATAGGTAGAATTTCATCATGATAGGCAAGAGAAAAACTTGAAAGTTCATAGGATATTCAAAGCTATTTTGCTTAATGCTTACCAATAGTTAAACTCTTCTACCATCAAAAAATTTATTAAGTTTTATAAATGGACAAAGTTAGTCACATTTTCTGCTCTGCTAAAAATTATTAATGAATTCAAAACGCCATGAGAAGTGTAAAACAATGAGACTATCAAACTTTCATATGAGAATTTATTATGAAAATGAATAGCGACTGCATGCTTGTAAGGTAGCAAGGGATAATTTCACGTTTACAGACTTTACGATTTACGAAAGCATTAAAATTAACAATGAGCTTACTACTCTCTAATTATAGAACTCACCATTGAATACTGATAAGACTGCCCATCTTTAGCTTCTCTAGAGCCCATATCAATATTCGTGTGGACCGTTTAAACGCTTTATTCTTTCTTGATTTTCCAAAAAACTCGACACTTTCTATTTGTCGAATATTTGGTGACCAGCTCTTTAATTCTTGAGGATTATTAACGGAAAAATACATCATCGAGCCCTTATTTCCAGTTTTTCGCACCATGCGGTTTGATACCTTAACGGCGGTCTTCGACTGAGCATCAAAAAAGACATCGCCACTCTTGAAATGGCTGGTGATTTTACAAATCAATTCACGTAATACTTTTTCTTCAAAATAATAAAAGAGGCCGCCTGCAATTATGAACACACTACCATCAGTGGTCTCAATATCGTCTAGCCATGAGTAATCTAACATTGATTTTGCAATGTCGGTTGAACGCTCCTTATTTGGTATGTATTGCTTACGGAATGCTATTGCATCGGGCAGGTCGATGTTATACCAATGAATGGAACCGTTGTCAACTCGCTCGAAAGTCATATCAAGGCCAGAACCCAGATTGATAACAGTCCCATTAGGGTGATTTTTCATGTAAGACAAGCATCGCTCCTCAAATCTCTTAGCGCGAAGAAGACAACAAAGGCATATATACTCAGTGCCGTAATTTTTATCGATATTTTTGAAATCGTAATCCATACCATCAACAATTTGGATTGCGCCTTCATCGTAGAGAATGCCTGGAAACATGCGACTTGCTTTGGCTCGACCGTAAACAGGGAGTAGCATTGTTGATTGTACAGTTTGTTCCTGTAACTTAGTTTCTGTTTTCATGGATGTTTAGCTCCTTTTAAATAAATTTAGTTAGCGTATGCTAACTTATGGTTAAAAAATTGAATTGCTTTGTAGACAAATTCTGATCAAAACAATTCGTGTTTATTTCATATGCATGCTTAGTATCAATTTTAAAGATATTCGAATAACTAGCTTCTAGCTAGTCTAGTTCTAGGTTTGTTGGATTTGAAATGAGTTACATATGTATCGTAGATTCGTTTTTTAGCAGTTTCTAGGGTTTCTACAAAATCGACGGGGATATATCCAGAGCGATCAGGTCGGCTACTGCCGCTGGTATTAGTTTCTTTACGCATTATTACATATAAAGTGTTTTTAATGAATTTTATCGATGCAAAGTGTTTGCCAGTTGGAGAAACGATCTCTTCAGCATCAAGACCATGTCGGATTGTCATACCGCCTGTTATAAAAAAATTAACAAGTTCATTGAGAATATAATGATCTTTTACTTTTAATTTATGTTTATCTATTCCATCGGCAAATTCGTTTTTAGTATAACGTTTCTTAAATCCATGTATAACAAATAGAATTGGTAGAACAAAGAGCACTAAAAATGCAACGGCACCTACAGCAACTTGGTTAAGAATTGTCTCATTGATGGAGGCACTTAGAGTTTTTATGCGTTCTATTGCAAAAAGTGGAGCAAGTAGTTCTAAGTTAGGGAATAGTAATTGTGCATATGCAATAACAATTACAATTAAAAAGACAAGCCATGACAATAAAGCATATACGATTGGTCTTACAATTTTTGCTTGCTCTGCAAGATTACGCATATAATGAACCTCCTCGTCAAAAAATCCTGTGCTAAATATTGCATTCGGCATATGCTTTAAACAAATTGCAATTCAAGAGAAAATGCCTCATTGTTGAAGCGTATTATCTAACTTAGTCCACATTAATAAGCACTTATGAAAGAAATCTTCGATTAGTGATTATAAACGTCAAAAGGCATGAGAGAATTTTCGAACGAAACATATAGAAGCAACATAATTAAAAATTTCAAATTCGAAATTCAATGTAACTCAAGTATATACTATTTGCTTCTTAATATCAATAGTTTTTGAAATTTTAGACTGATAATAGTAGAGAAAATGTTACTGTTCACACCTCAATTGAATTATTAGTTTATGATGCTAAAACCAAAACAAATATCTTAAATTCCTGTTTTAATGAACTTTTTCTACGATTGACATGATTATATTGTGTCCCATTCTGATAAAATAGTAGAGAAAGGCTCGATGCAATTAGACACCGAATGTGATTTTTTCATGCATGCGAGAGTATTTATCAATATATTTATTAATAACTGAGATCATTTCCTTTGCGCTTGTCACGGGATATACCATATCCTCAGGGAACTCTGGATATCTATTTCTCGTATCAAGTTTTGTGCCAGCCATGCGGGAACTAGATCCATCACAGTTAGAAAACCCTAATAAAAGGCGTTTTAAAGCCCAGGCATTTGTCATTTCGCATAAAGTACCACTTCCACCGCCGATGGCAACAACCGCTGATGCCCCTGCTACTATGACATTGCGATAGATATCAAGCCCAGTTGGAATTGCAATATCAATATATTCGTTAGCAGTGTTTGCATCAAATGATGGCAATATTCCTATAATATCACCCTCGGTGTATTTATCTGACGAATGTGCACCCTTACAGGCAGAGAACATGATTCCACCTAGCCCACCACACTGTAGGCGATAACCAGCATCAATAATAGCCTTTCCAGCTTCAAATGCTAAACGATCCTTTAATGAATTTTCGTCAATTTTTGCATCGCCAATTATGGCAATAATTTTTCTTCTCAACTTTGAATTAACCTCCTAACAATAATCATATTTATCTATATTGGATTTAATTGAAAATGATGAATAGAAAGCAGATGAGATGAAATTAAAATATGAACTAGTGTTTTAACTAATATCATCACATTAGCTTACTTAATTTTCTATGTGTTTTGATTTAGTTGCGCTAGTCTGAGCGCATCAATGGTGGCAGTATGTTTTTTGTAGTGAAAAATCCTTTCCAATCTATTCGCACCTAGAGATGTGCTTTCGTTTTTTGTTAAGGTTATATTAATGCTAGCCCATCAATATGTAAAATTAAAAACACTAGCGAAAACACATTAAATAAAAAACAAGTTACATATTAGAATTCTGAGTTTGAAGCGAAAGCGTATCCGCTCAAACTAATGTAAGTAGGTTTAGGTGTATGTAACTATCTTTTCACACATAAGGTTAAATATTCTAATTTGCGAGTCGGTCTGTAAGCCGAGTTCTGTCTTGAACGGTCATCTATCTAGACACATAGTCGCCTATGCATTCAAGCGATTGAGGGGCAGAACGGGCCGCTCATTTGCCCTTTTTTCTTGCATCAGGTGGGGTTTACATAACCAATTTCGTTGCCGAACTGTTGGTGCGCTCTTACCGCACCTTTCCATCCTTACAAATCTCTATTTATTTGAGATCTGCGGTTTATTTCTGTTGCACTATCCTTAAAGTCGCCTCCAGTAGGAGTTACCTACCACCATGCCCTATGATGCTCGGACTTTCCTCACAATTTGTGCGACCGTCCGACCGACTCGCAAAAATAAGTATATCACACGATTGTCGTTTTTGTATCAAAAACTTTTGTATTACTTTTTTTAGACTATTGTTCTGAGATTTCAAAATGAATTGTCTCGTGCAATTCATCGAAATAGATGATATATTGAGAAGTCAGAGCATATAAAAAAAGTGATATTATAGAAAAGTGTTGACTTACACCAGTAATAAATTTTTGGTTGATAACTTATTGCTGGGCAAAAATGATCCAGTTCGGCTTATTATAAGACTATAGATTTTGTTCACTAATGTGTCATAATCTTTAGCAAAAATTTCCGAAAATAGCGCATTGTAGCGATTCAAATATAT
>JAITQU010000045.1 GCA_031288735.1 Christensenellaceae bacterium | reverse complement strand
AAAAGACACAGCAATAAGCGTTTCATATGTAGAAAAAGCTCTTTTAAATGGCAATTTAAGAAATGCGCCTTGCATTTATCAACATTAGCAATTAATTCAGTTGTGGTGTGAACAGTAACAACTAGAGTCTACCTATCATTGGTAGGTCTCTTTTTACTTGACATTAGACACAAACAAAATTATTATAATTAGGTTGTGTTCATTGTGGGTGATAGTGTGAATTCAAAACCAGCTTCATTTATTAGAATATAGCGAGAAATCTATAGTATAAAGGAATGTTATTTTATGTCTAGTCTTACAATGGAAAAACTCGTAGCTCTGTGCAAAAATAGAGGTTTTATATTTCCTGGTAGCGAAATCTATGGTGGATTAGCTAATGCTTGGGACTATGGTCCGTTAGGAGTTGAACTTAAAAACAACGTTAAAAAGGTGTGGTGGCAAAAATTCGTTCACGAAAACGAGTACAATGTTGGTGTTGACTGCGCTATTCTCATGAATCCGCTGGTATGGGAAGCTAGTGGTCACATCAGTGGTTTTTCAGATCCATTGATGGATTGCAAGGAATGTAATTCTAGACACCGAGCTGACAATCTAATTGAAAGTTACATAAGTAAGCATTCTCCACAGCAAAAAATTGCGGGCTGGACAAATGAACAAATGGAGCAGTTCATATTAGAAAAACAGATTGCTTGCCCTGTTTGTGGCAAGTCAAAATTTACAGGCGTTAGAAAATTTAATCTCATGTTTAAAACATTTCAAGGAGTTACTGAGGATTCAGCTAACGTGGTTTTTTTACGTCCTGAAACTGCTCAAGGTATATTTGTAAATTTTGTAAATGTTGCACGCACAATGCGCAGAAAAATCCCTTTTGGAATTGCTCAAATCGGTAAGAGTTTTCGCAATGAAATTACACCAGGTAATTTTACTTTTAGGACACGTGAGTTTGAGCAGATGGAACTAGAGTTTTTTTGTGAACCTGGAAGTGATCTTGAGTGGTTTTCTTATTGGAAAACGTTTTGTCAAAATTGGTTACTTGATCTAGGAATTAAGCCAGAAAATTTTCGTTTACGCGACCATGCTAAAGAAGAGTTATCTCACTATTCTAATGCAACAACTGATTTTGAATTCAAGTTTCCATTTGGATGGGGGGAATTATGGGGGATTGCAGACCGAACTGATTTTGATTTAAAAGCACATATGAATAAATCAAAAAAGTCACTAGAATATACAGATCCCATAACAAATGAAAAGTATGTGCCCTATTGCATTGAACCTTCACTTGGTGCTGATAGAGTAACTCTTGCTTTTTTATGCAATGCTTATGAAGAAGAGACATTAAATGACGGTGACATAAGAGTTGTGTTGAAATTACATCCATCCTTATCTCCATATAAAGTAGCAGTTTTACCACTTCAGAAAAAATTGGCTGATCGCGCTGATGTCATTTTCAGATCACTTTCGCGTAAATATTCAGTTTCTTACGATGATTCTGGAAGTATAGGTAAAAGATATCGCCGACAAGATGAAATTGGCACTCCGTTCTGTATAACCATTGATTTTGACACATTAGAAAACAATACTGTTACTGTGCGTGATAGAGACTCTATGAAACAGGAACTAATACCAGTTGAAAATCTGTCTACCTATCTTGCTATCAAATTAGGGTAGTTACCTAACTCATTTACCTAAGATTGAAAAGCTATGAGTGCCCGATTAAAAATTGTTTGTCTAAACTCCATTCTAGTCAACAATTTCCAATTTAGTATTTGATCGCTCTAGATAAACTATATTTGAAATTTTTTATACTAACTAGCGAGCGGCATCAAAGCACACTTGGAAATCAAAATGTGAGTCTCTAAAGAGAGAATTCAAGTTATTGTCATTTAAATGTGCCTTCTAGACGCAAATGCATTATATTAATAGCACCTTTACTAATATCGAGTTATATTATGTTAGTTACCTATGCTAAAGATGACGCCAAGCTTTTTAACTAAAGTTAAACTTGATTTTTGAAAAAACATACTTATATTTACCATTACACTACTTCAACTTTCAAATTGCCCCATTAAAGTAAATAAACACAAAACTTACTACTGCTCATATTTTAAGTATTACCGTAGTTAGAAAAATTCTACATTTTAAGTAATCCGCATGATAACACTCGATCTCAATGAAGGTTTCTAGATGGCGATCAAATAAGCTAAAAATCAATTATTGGTTAAGATCGCACAATTTCTTGTACAAAGAGTGTTATAATATTCATGTTAAAAATCTCGTTTTTGTTTACTTTGCTTTTTACAAGCTTTAATACATTTATTAGGAGAATATATGAAGAAAATTTCAAAAAAAGGATGGATTGAAATTGCTATTTCTGCAACCATCTTTAGTGCCTTGCTAATAATTGCCTCATTTTATGATCTTAAAATAAATATTGCTTTGTATGCACCACATACGCTTTTTGGTCAATTCTTTGCCCACCTTGGTGAACTCCCAGCTCATCTTGCAATCCCAACCGTTGGTGTAATATTTTTCCATCAAAATTTTGCAAAGACACCAAAGTATAATACAATCATAAAATTATTATCAATAGCTATAATAGCAGCAGGATGGTACCTAACTGTAAACTGGGTTTGGAATAATTTTTCCGATTCAAATATTGATTTCAGCATTGTTTATAAAATCTTTTTTGTAATATTTATGACTATAATGACTGTCTTAGGAACGTATAGACTTAACAGCCCAGTTATGCGAAAATTGTTTATTTTTGCTGTTTTTACAGTTATTGTTGTGGCACTAAGTAACGGAATAGTTCAGCTAATGAAAATCATATGGGCTAGACAGCGATTTAGAACAATGGTGGATGTTCCTCAAAATGCAGACCTTCTTGCCGCTTATGGATACAATTTCGAAGGGTTCACTCCATGGTACAAGCCAATGAGTATTCTAAAAAGCGAGCTTCGTAGCTCAGAATATATGCGCCTTTTTAACGACCTTGATAGCGACGCTTTTAAATCCTTTCCGTCAGGTCATGTTGTAGCAGCTTCGGCATCATTTTCGCTCATTTTGTTACCAGATATCTTTGCTAAACTTAATAAATATCGTTGGGCTTTTTGGGTTACTCCTATATGCTACACTGTACTTGTTGCAATCAGCCGTATTGTAATGGGAGCGCATTATCTATCTGATGTTATTTTTGGTGGCTTTATAGGGTTTACTATAGCAATAGTCTCAAGATTTATCATTATTCAAAAAATCATTAATAAGCAGACAGAAAATGAAAAAAATTTGGAGGTAAATTAACAATGGATTATTCAATTGAGTCACTCAAATTGCATTATGAATGGAAAGGGAAAATTGAGGTTGTCTCTCGAGTTCAAGTAACTAATCGTGAGGAGCTCTCATTAGCGTATACTCCTGGAGTTGCAGCACCATGTCTAGAAATAGAAAAAGACGTCAACAGGTCATATGATCTTACTCGACGCGCCAACTGTGTAGCCGTTGTTACAGATGGTACTGCAGTATTAGGCTTAGGTGATATAGGGCCAGAAGCTGGAATGCCCGTTATGGAAGGCAAATGCGTCCTTTTCAAGGTTTTTGGTGACGTGGATGCATTCCCTATCTGTATTAAAAGCAAGGATGTAGATGAAATTGTTAGAACTGTTTCTCTTATTTCTGGTAGCTTTGGTGGAATAAATCTAGAGGATATTGCCGCTCCAAGATGCTTTGAGATAGAAAAAAAGCTTAAGTCTTGCACGGATATTCCTATATTTCATGACGATCAGCATGGAACTGCTATTGTTTGCCTTGCTGCTGTTACAAATGCACTTAAAGTTGTTAAGAAGTCGTTGTCTCAATGTGTTGTTGCTTTCAGTGGTGCTGGTGCTGCTGGCGTTGCTATTGCAAAGCTAATGATAAAGGCTGGCGTTAAGGACACTATACTTTGCAACAGAAAAGGTATTATTGTAAAGGGTGATCCAACTCTCTCGCCTATCAACGCAGAAATAGCTGAGTTTACAAACCTATCGCGAAGAAAAGGCACACTTGCAGATGCCATGAAAGGTGCTGATATCTTTATAGGAGTTAGTGCTCCTGGTATAGTGTCTACAGAAATGGTTCAAAGTATGGGTTCAAATCCAATTGTTTTTCCCATGGCGAACCCAGTTCCTGAAATCATGCCAGAGCTTGCAAAAAAGGCTGGTGCATCGATTGTCGGGACAGGCAGAAGTGACTTTCCTAATCAAATTAATAATGTTCTCGCTTTTCCTGGTGTCTTTAGGGGTGCGTTGGATGTTAGAGCAAGCGATATAAACGATGACATGAAAATTGCGGCGGCACAAGCTCTTTCATCGCTTGTGTCAGAGAGCGAACTCTCATCTGATTATATTCTCCCTTTTCCCTTTGATAAGCGCGTTGGTGTGGCGGTTGCAAATGCTGTAGCGGATGCTGCAAGAAAAAGCGGTGTAGCTAGAATATAGTAGAAAGAGTAAAGCCCCTTGAACTGACTTTATGATGCTAGCAATCGTTAACGGTGTTCTCTTAGGCATTTCAAATCACCTACATTTATGAAATGACTCAATGTAAGAAAGACTGTTTTAAATCAGATAGAATTCCTAAACGGTTTATTTCAAAGCTCTTTTTTCATTTCAATTTTGTAAATTGAATTAACTTTGGTAAGTAAGACTTCTCACTGCGTTTTTTTTGTTTTTCATGTTCCACCAGAATATGGAAAACTATAAGTAAATGCCTTACAAATTGCAATATAATTCGATGAGTTAATTCTATCTCAGAGTTACTTATCAAGGTCTGTCATTGAAGAAAATACATTTGCGCCAAGCGAAATAACACTCTCTTCATGAACAACTTATAAGATAGCACAAAGTGATGTCTTACTTGCAAGACTAAAATGAGTCATGCTTTGTTAATTAGTACTACTAGAGAGCACATCACTTTGTATCAAATCAAATATATTTTTGTAGTGTTATTTAGTAAAAGCTAAATGTTAGACATAAAGTATCTCATATCGTTTATAGTAGCCATACCTGGTTTTAAATTGCCTAGAATTGTCCGATAATACCATAGTGTTATAACCTAAGCTTTAAGTAAACAGAAGTGTTACCTACGAATAGAATTTTATTAAGCCAAGCATGCCAAAGTAAAATGGAACAAAAAAAGATTTTTAGCGAGCTAACAGGATTTTATAAAATCTATCAATACACTTAAAAATGATATATTCATAAATGCCAGAATCGAAACAAGGATAATGCAAAGTAAGTTGGTGAGCAATGGATAATTTATCTGCTAATATGCACAACAATATAAAACCTTTAGCGGAAAAAATGCGTCCAAAAAGTTTAGATGACTTTGTCGGGCAACAGCACATTCTTGGCAAAGGCAAATTGCTTCGTCGTTTAATTGAATGCAAGAAAATACCGAGCGTTATCTTTTTCGGTCCTCCTGGAACTGACAAAACGACGTTAGCGCAAATAATTGCAGACAATACTGGAGCTAATTTTGTCAAACTAAATGCCGTATCTAGTGGTGTGGCAGATGCCAAGATCGTAATAGAAGAAGCTAGAAAAAACTTCGAAATGTTTGGAAAAATAACTTACCTTTTACTCGATGAAATACATAGGTGGAGCAAAACACAAGTGATGCACTTCTCGGTTGCTTTGAGGCTGGATATATTTTATTGATCGGTAGTGCCACGGAAAATCCTGCATTTAGTTTAACTCGAGCTTTAGTAAGTAGAGTATCTTTGTTCGAATTTAAGAAAATTGGAGTCGATGATATAAAGAAAACACTATTACGTGCAATTGATGCACAAGCTGGTCTGAAGAACTTTAACATAAGGATTGACGTTGATTCACTGACTTACTTTGCAACCGCATGCGATGGCGATGTTCGTAGTGCATTGAACGGATTGGAAATAGGTGCATTAACCACAAGTCTGAATGCCGTTGGATAAACCATCATTACAAATGATACAGCCGTGGAGTGCCTTCAGAAAAAAAGCTCTTACTTTAAATGATGATGTTTTATATCATATCTTGAGTGCACTCTGTAAAAATCTTCGTGGCAATGATGCTACCGCCGCCTTGTATTATGCTAACCGATTGATAGAAGCTGGGTGTGAACCACAATTGATAGCTAGACGTACTATCTGTCATGCTTCGGAAGAAGCGTGTTTCAAAGAGCAAGCCTTTTATTATCCGAGTAACACGCTAAATACCGCTTAATAACAAGAAAACGTTACAAAATATGTCCCAAAGCGAACATTTGGCCTTAGAACAAGAGTTGCTGGAATTTTGCAGAGTGCCGAGGAGTGTAGGAGAAATTAAAAAACACCTTAAACTCGACACGACAATAGACGCTGTAAGACGGCACTTTATAAACCCATTAGTAGACCAAGCAAGACTTAAATACACACAACCGCAACACCACGCACACGCAAGCCAACGGTATATAAATGCCGAGGTGAAAGTGACGGCAGATATGCTTGCTGATCTTAAAAAGACTATTAGAGCCCTACCCGACGATGTCGGAAAAGATATTTGAGTTTTGCAGAGTGCCTCGGTCAATAAGAGAATTAAAGGCGCACATGGGAACTTCCTCACCGCTGATTTACAAAACCGCTAATGGACGACGGAAAGATAAAATTCACAATTCCACTCATACCGTCCCATATTAAACAGCGATATGTCAGCACCGAGGTCGAGTACGAAACGCTATCATTAGAACAAATCATAAATTACTGTAAAACCCCACGCAGAAAGCAAGATATAGCCGAACACTTCAAATTGACATTATCGGAAAGAAGGTCTATACCAAAAGGGCTAATCGAGAGCGGCAGACTTCGCTACACAGACGAGAGTTTGAGACTGTGCGAGTTCGACGGAAAGAGGAAATTAGTCGTCAATGAGGACAACAAAGAGGATTAAAATTGGATAATTTATTTTCAAACATGCACAATAGCTTAAAGCCGCTTGCCGAAAAAATGCGCCCAAAAAACTTGGACGAATTTGTGGGGCAGAAGCACTTGCTCGGTGAGGGCAAGCTTTTGCGCCGTTTAATTCAAGCAAAAAAAGTTCCGAGTTGTATTTTTTACGGCCCTCCCGGAACGGGAAAAACGACCTTGGCTCAAATGATAGCCGATAGCAGCAACTCAAATTTTGTCAAATTAAACGCAATATCAAGCGGAGTTGCCGACGCAAAAGCAGTTATAGAAGATGCCAAAAAAGCTTTTGAAATGTACGGTAAGCGGACTTATTTACTGCTTGACGAAATTCATAGGTGGTCAAAATCACAGCAAGACACTTTGCTTGCGAGTTTAGAATCGGGGCATATTTGCTTGGTAGGAAGTACGACCGAATCGCCGTACTATGCGCTTAACCGCGCGATAGTAAGCAGATGTAGCGTTTTCGAGTTCAAAAAAATAGAGGTGGTCGACATTAAAAAAGCCTTGCTCCGAGCTGTTTCAGCAGAGGACGGATTAAAATCGTACAATATAAAAATAGACGACGATGCTCTTGTCTATTTTGCGACCGCTTGCGGCGGCGATGTCAGAAGTGCGTTAAACGGGCTTGAAATAGGGGCGATAACCACGCCGATTAGTGTAAGCGGCGAAATAATTATAACAAAAGAAATAGCCGTGGAGTGCCTGCAAAAAAAGGCTCTCAGCCTAAACGAGGACGTGTTTTACCACATAACAAGTGCGTTCTGCAAGTCTTTACGAGGTAGCGACGCGACGGCGGCTTTATACTATGCTTTTCGCTTAATCGAAGCGGGTGCTGAAATTCCTTATATAATTCGCCGTTGTATAGCGCATAGCTCGGAGGATTGTTCCTTTGATTCCGGCGCTTTGACAATTTCCTGCAACGCGCTTTATGCGTTTGAAAACTTAGGCGCAGCGGAAGGAACCTTGGCGTTAACGCAAGCTATTATTTTTATTTGCAATGCAAAGAAAGATAATACGGTTGTGCTTGCAAGAGCCATGGCAATAGACGACGTTCAAAATCACCCCGATGACAATATTCCCGAATACCTCAAAAACCACACAGAAGCAAGTAAGAACTACAAATATCCGCACGATTTCGGCGGTTATGTAGAGCAACAGTATTTGCCGAATTCGTTAAAGGATAGAAACTATATAAAAAAGACAGATTAAGTGGTAGTCGCAATAAAGTCTATGAGTAGAAAGCGTGATTGTCCGAAAGGTTAGCCGCTCTTTTCATATCTAAATACTCAAACAAGTTCATTAAAGAGGTGGAGAACTATATAAATTCGATGCCATGTTTTATTCACAAAGGTTGCAATTCTTATGAGATATACGAGGGAAATTTATGTTCTTTGACGGTCTGAAAATTTTAAATTTTCTGCGACAATTCATTTTAAATTCTACATAAGACATTTTTTTATATGACTATTAAACGACTTGCTTTTTTCTTTAATATCATTTATAATACCATTATGGGACTATAAATGGGACTATAAAACCCGAACAAATTGTGGGAGTACCATAATGAATCTCGGACTTGAAACTGAAAAAACTGAATACAAAGCAAGTACTGGTGAGTTAAAAGAGTCGTTAATATCGATGAGTGCAATGCTGAATAAGCATAAAAGCGGCACGGTGTATTTTGGTGTTGATAACAAAGGAAACGTAATCGGGCAACAAATCGGCGAAGCGACCTCGCGTGACATTTCAAGGATGGTAGCGCAGCACATAAAACCCGTTCCGATGATTGTTATAGAAACGCTTACCGCCGCCGACGGAAAAGCATATATTAAAGTCGAGCTTTGCGGAAATGAAAAGCCGTACTCGTCTTACGGTCGGTACTATGTTCGTAACGGCGACGAGGATAAAGAAATGTCTCCCTCGCAACTTAAAAATTTGCTCTACGATGAAATCTCTAATAATTCTGCGTGGGAGGATGAGCTGACCGAATATACTGCGGACGATATTGATGAAAAAACACTGCAAGTGAATTATTCTGCGGGCTTTAAAGTCGGACGCATTTCGGAAGAGTATTCCGATAAAATCACCGTACTTCGCAAGTTTGGTTTGATAATCGGTGGAAAGTTAACTAATGCGGGGCGCCTTTTGTTTGGGAACAGAGAACCGGTATTATTAAAGCTGGCGCTGTTTGCGTCCGATGAAAAACTTACGTTTTTAGACCAGAACCATTTTTACGGAAACATTTTTCAATGTATAGACGAGGGGATGGTTTTTATAAAAAGATATATGCGTTGGCGTGCCGAGATTAAAGAGATACGAACGGATATTCCAGAAGTACCGATAACGGCGCTTCACGAAATTATAGTTAATTCGTTTGCTCACGCTCGGTATAACGGCGCGTTAACGGCGCACGAAATAGATATATTTCCAAGTTCGATACACATTTTTAATCCGAGGCTGTTGCCTTCGCAAGTTGACCCGATTGAATATGCAAAAGGCAAAATGGAATCTGTGTTGAAAAATCCAAAGATTGCTAGGGTGCTGTATTTGACTAATCGCTTTGAATCGTTCGGTTCGGGTTTTAAGAGAACATTTGACTTATGTAAGGAAAACGGCGTAGAGTATTCTTACAATAATACCGATTTTGGATTTGCCTTTGATTTTAAGCGCGAGCCGATTAATCAGGTTGCAAATCAAAATAGCGGCGGGGCGTTAAGCGAAACGGTTGCAAGAGTATACGAAGCGTTGAAATCCAATGGTCGAGGCACGATAGACGAGATAATGTCAAGTACGGGTAAGGGACGAAACACCGTGCTACGCGCGATTGATACGTTAAAAGAGTTAGGTTATATAGAGCGTATAGGCGCAAGAAAAGACGGATATTGGAAAATCTTAAAATGGAGTTGATTTAAAACTAATATCAGCCAGACGGAAGCGCGCTTTTAACGGCGTGTTTTTGTTTATCCTAGCGGCTTTAATCGAGCATATTTAGTACCGTCAGAGCCGAAAAAGTAATTAGTGCGGACGGCAAAGTAGAGTGCGACATACCGTTGCAAAGAAGTATTTTAAGGCCGTGGGCTGAAAAGCAGGGATTTGAGATTGTCGGCGACTTGGTAGAGGACGGTGTTTCAGGATACAAAATATCTGCTGAGAAAAGAGATGCCGTTATTGAAATGAAAGCAATGGCAAGCCGAGTGGAGTTTGATGTTTTAGGCATTTATATGTCCGACCGCTTGGGATGGATAGCCGATGAAACACCGCTTATAGTTTCGTTTTTGAATGCTCACGGAATCAAGGTTCTTTCATACTCTGACGGCGAGATTTCCGCTATGACACGCAGCGATAAGTTGATGACCTACATTCGGTTTTGTCAGGCGGAAGGCGAGAGTCTTAAGACCTCGATAAGAATTAAAGACGCTAACGAAAAAGGCGTAGAACAAGGAAAGTGTTGCGTCGGATGCCCGCCGTTCGGATACAGAAGCGTAAGCAATGGAACACTAAACTTTAAAGGCAGACCTGTGTTTGATGTAGAAATTGACCCAAATGCGGCAGAGGTTGTCAAGCTGATATTTAAACTGTACATCGAACATAACAGCACAAAACGGATTGCAAAACTGCTGAATGATAGAGGAGTTTCAACAAGAGAAGGTAGACCTTGGGGAGCAACCTCTGTTTGTAAAATTCTAAAAAACAAGCAATATCTTGGGCTTTACGAATTAGGCAAAGCATCGGGTAAAATAATAGTCGTTTCACCAATTATGGAACACCTTAGATTTTTGAACGAGGATGTTTTTTATGAAGCGCAAGCTATGATTAAGAACAATTTTATACTTACGCACGGCGATAAAAGAATAGGAAAAAGACCAACGATAAAAGGGTCGAGAATGTTGCAAGGACTTGTTTACTGTAAACGCAGACAAAAGTGCACAGCTCACACTCAGGTTTATAGAAAAACAAGGCAAGACGGCACGGAATGGGTGCATGAGTATAGACATTACCTCTGCGGTTCGCATAGGCATCCGATGGAAGGTCAATGCACTATGAAACCAATCAAGACCGAAATGTTAGAAAAAACAATTGCGGACGATGCGAAATAATTCCTGCTTGAAACCGATATAGAAAAATTGCTTATCAATCACGAGGATAAATTGAGAGAACAGGAACGCAAAATACAGGAACAGCTTAAAAAATTGACGAGAGAAAAGGCGCAAAAGGAAAAAGAACTTACCAAACTCAAGGAGGAGGTTCTTAAGGTCATTATAAGAGAGCCAATTTTCGCAGAGCTTGCTCTCTGAATTGATTGAAGCCAAAACCAAAGATGTCAATGACATAACTTCTAAGCATCAAGATGCCGAAAGCAGAGCGTCGGACTTAATGACGAGTCTTGAGGTTCGGAGGACAGCTTACTCCGACTTGTCAAATTGGACAGTACGTTTTGACCAGCAAGAAACAATGGAGAAGAAAGCAATGCTCCTAAACCTAATAGAAAATATAATTATTTACGATGGGGAAATTGACGTGAATTATGGCATCCGTTTTGATGATTTGCTGGAAGAAGAGTATAATGAAACAGGTTGAGCGATGTAATGGGCTATATCGAACAAGTATATGCCTTTTTATCCCAAGGGTTTGCTCAAATGCTCACTTATCCGAAGATTGCAACTCTCAAGCGGTGCTTAATACTGCGTGCAACGCTTTGTACGCTTTAGACAGTATTGGAATGCCTGAAGGAAACTTAGCCTTAAGTCAGGCTATCGTTGCTGTTTGTACAGCAGCGAAAGACACCAGTGTAGCTGTGGCAATGTTAATGGCTATAGACGATGCAAAAAATCATCCCGACGACAACATTCCTGCTTATTTAAGAAGCCACACTGAGTCTAGTAAGAACTATAAATATCCACATAACTATCCAGGCGGTTGAGTTGAGCAACAATATTTACCAGATTCACTGAAGGATAGAAATTATTTTAAAGAGAAATAAATTAAGTTTTTTCTACTTTAATGTAGCACTACATATAAGTTTGAAAGTAACACCATGGTAATAGTATTTCATTCGAAGATATAATCTCAAATAATTGTTGATTTCTAAGTATCGAGATACCGATGTGATTTAAAATTAGCGACGAGCGGTAATTAAGCATTAATTCTTGTAATTGTATTAGACAAAAAGCAAAACGGGAATTCTTAGTAATAAGTCTTAGTCTTTTTTCTAAGTCTTAAAAATGTTCAACTTGATAGTGGTGCTCAGACACACCAGTGCTCAAACGCTCCTCGGTGCTTAGACACTAGGAACACAAAAAAGTACAAAAAATAATATTTGGAAGATAAAAATTAATACAATGCCATTACATAGCGTGTTTAAAAATCTCAACATAATATTATTAGCATTCTAAAAATCAGTCCATAAATATCATTTAAGGAGCCGTATAGCAAATGGATAAAGAAGAAATTATCGGTGGTCAACTAAAGCAAATTTACAATGAGTTCCTTGCATGTAATTTTCTTGTTGTTTGCGAACCTATTTCAAAAATGTTAAAACTGCTTTCTACAACGGCAGAGCTCTATGACATTGTCGAACGCGCAGTAAAATGTGCACCATTTGATATAGAATTATCAATTATTAACTCTAAATCAAATCTTATTTTACCTACGAATCCACATAATTTAATCAGCCTCGTTACTGGATTACTGTTATCATTTGATGCAAAAGGCCACGCTATTAGCGACTTCATCAACAGGTTTTTTCATGCTGATAGTCTACAAAAGGGATATCTTGAATTTTGCCAAACAGTGCTTCTTAAATATTCGGATGCGCTATTGATGCTCTTACACATTAAACCTAAGCTTGTTGATCATCATGCGCGAGAGGACTTAAAAATAGATGCTTTTCCTGATAAAGCCAAAGAGGATTCTGCAAAGTGGGTGATTTCCATAAAGGAATTAGTTGAGATCGACAATGAACTCCCAGCTGATATCCGTGCTGAATACATAGCTCTAACAAAGGGGATGCTACGATCCCTAGACTATCGTGAATCTTGGCTAATAAATGTTGTTTGGATCGGAATGAAAAATTCATTAATCTCTTACTTGCCAGCTAAGCGTGCTCTTTACGAATTAGGATTGCTTCTCTATAATTATAAAATCATAGGCTGAAATGCAAGGCTAGTTTGATATCTTTATCACTGCAACACAAAATGAAATCGCGGACACATTTAGCATTGTGCATTTAATCAATGCTAGATACTATTTTTTCACTAAAGGTAATTGCCATGTATGTATTTGCTTTAGAAAACGTGGGACTGCTTCTTTTAATGGCAGTTCCTGGATTTATTATTGCTAAACTAAAAAAATTTGATACAGAACAGTCTATAAAATTTATTTCAGTTCTGCTTCTTTATGTCTGTCAACCGTTTGTCACTTTCAATTCGTTTCTAAATACCGAATATAAGGTTGCTGTGCTTTATAACATGATAGCCTGCTTTATCTTCACTCTCGTTCTCATGACTATTATAGCATTAGTTACTAATTTAACGATGCGACTCTTTAAGAAAGCTGACAACATGCGCGGCGTTTTTTCCTACGCTGGTGCTTTTGGTAATATAGGGTATTTATGCATCCCTTTTCTTCAAGTGTTAGCTCCAAATAACCAAGAAGTAATTCTCTATGCAAGTACTGCAATTGTCGCGTTCAATCTTCTTACTTGGACTTTAGGCAACTATCTTATTACACGTGACCTAAAATACATTAGTATTAAAAAAGCGGTTTTAAACCCGCAAATGATAGCATTTATTATTGCTCTTCCACTATTTCTATTTAATATAAATTTTGTGCGCTATACTTCACTTGAGAGTTTAAAAAATGTGATACGTCTATTTGCAGACCTCGTAGGGCCTCTCGCAATGACATTAGTAGGAATTAAGCTCGCCGAGACAAAAATAAAGGATCTTTTTATCGATCCCAAATTATATGTTGCTACAATGTTTAAACTTATTATATCGCCTATAACAGCGTTTTTGTTGCTCTTGCTTCTCTCGCTTTTCATGAGTACTAGAGACATTCAATTAAATCTAATAACACTAGCTGCTATGCCTGTTGCAAACAACCTTGTAATGTTTTGCTCAATTTCGAATATCGACACTAAAGTCGCAACCAGGTTGATAATGTTATCTACCATATTATCGGTGATAACTATTCCTATCGCATTAGAACTTTTCGTCTAGTGCTATAAATTAACTGCTAGATACTTCATCTCTTATGATATATTCAACGATTACAGGTGGATATGCAAAATCAGTAAACGCTGCGTTGATAACAATCGTTTCTGAGTTGGACAAATCCATGACTACTTCTAAACTTTCCATATCGGAAACCTTTCCAAAGGCTGCATAATGACCATCTAAATAGGAAGTTACACCAGCGCAAATAAAGAATTGTGTTGATGCCGAATTCATTTCTTTTCCGCGAGCCATTGATATAACGCCAGGTTCATGTCTAATTTGATTCTTTTTAAAATTATTAGAAATGAATTCTCCGTTTATTTTTGGCATTTCTTGCATTTCGGCAATGACATTATTGCCCTTAACATAATATCCACCAGTTTGTATTAAAAATTCTGGAATTATCCTATGAAAGCACAAACCATTATAATATCCACTATCAACAAGATTTAGAAAATTTGCAACTGTAGCTGGAGCACTATCACGATCTAAAGTGACCCTAATATCTCTTCCATCGTTTATGTGGATTATTATCTTAGGAAATTTTTCATAACTGTTTTGTTCCAGATTATTCAAAATTGTGTTTCTTGGCTCTACGCCCACTGTGCCCTCCTAAGTTTTTGTAGCTCAAAGAATTTACAGATTCAGTGTATGTCAACCAGTCTAGTAGATTGGTAAATTAACACACGAAAAATGGAGTTTCAGTCCCATACAGCAATTTAAATTGCTTAAGTTTACAATCACATCATTTTTTACACTGACACGTCCTAACTTTGGAAGTTTCAAGTAACCATCGCGAGCTCTATGTTTCCGTTAACAAGGTTTGTCGTATAACTGTAGTGCCATTGGTGCTTACTTTTGAACCTTGAAAAGCCTATTGACTTATCGCGGAAGAAATTAACGCTTTATTCATATGCATTTTCCTTGGCTTTTTCTGTATCGTTTAATTACTTCTATAGGAGCACCGCCAGCGGTCAACAAACAAAAGCTCGGGCTCCAAAAATATTCTTCAAAAGACTTTTGTGTATTTGCGGGAACTCTTTTTTTACAATGCTGCTACTTGCGTTCTTGTATGCGTTGTTAAATTTGCTGATCTCCGTTTTGTCTCAGCACTGAAAAGTATATGTACCTGCCGTGTTGATTCCACTGCTAAGGGTGATTTTGTAGCTTTGGATATATATACTCAAAGATTTCTTTGAGCCGTGCTTACGTTGCATCGAATGACCTTGCATCAATACTTTACAACAAGCACAAGGTGATACCATATCTTGAACCGCAGATTTTCCTATCCAAGTCCACTCGAAAATCAGACCTCCCTTATATGCACTGATTATTTCACAAATTCTCCGAAGTGTCAATACAGGACGGGCGAACAAGGTGTGCCTTCATCTCACCGACTATAGAGTCGGGAGACTTTTCACACATAAGGTTAAAAAAGAGCGTCATCGTCATCATCATCGTCGTCTTCATCATAAAATGGATTATGATGACGGCAATCACAATCATCGTCATTACATTTACAATCATCGTCATCACATTCGCAATCTTCACCGTCTTTTTCAATTAATGACAAAAACTCTGTGTATAGATTATCCAACAAATCATCGTCATCAACTATTTCATAGTTTTCGTCACCATTTTCATCATCTTTTACTTCAGCAAAAAGGAGTGCGGTTTCTTCTTCTTCATTTTCATCTGTTTCTTCTGTGTCTGTTTTTTCATCATCCCTTTTGTATTCTGACAATGCACTATAATACTTACCGCTATATTCGAAAAATGCTATTTCTTCAAATTCTTGTTCATTTCCATCTTCGTCTAAAAAAACTACTACGTTTGTAGTTTCAGATTCGGATTCATTCATTTCATCATTTACTTTCTTATCAGCCATCTCTAACTCCTCATTTATTTTTTTATTTTTTTTATCAAGATAATCTTGTAAAATTATTGTTGCAGCAACTTTATCTATAACCTGCTTTCGCTCTATGCTTTTTAATCCACACTTAACAAGTGAGCGTCCCGCTATCACAGATGTAAAACGCTCGTCAATGTATTCTACATTAATATCTGTATATTTCGCAAGTGTTTTAACAAATTCGCGTGTTTTTTTTGCTTGTTCACCTTCTGAACCGTCTAATGTGTATGGCATTCCAACAACTATTGTGTTAGCGTCATTGTTTTTGCAAAGTTCGACAATATGAATCATGTCATCTTTAATGTTCTTGCGATGGTATGTCTCATAACCATTAGCTATTATTCCTAGCGGATCACTAGTCGCAATACCAATTCTTTTGTCACCTACATCGATTGCTATTACTCGCATCAATCACCAACCTTTTCAAATAATTCATCAGCTCTAGAGAACAATTTCTTGCGAGCAAATATCGCTAGTAAAATTGATGGGATTAGTGTTATAAAAAAATAAAGTAAATAGTCTGGCTCCCGTGCTAGTATGCCCGCATCAGTTTTATTAGATGTTAGGACACCACCGCTGAATACAATTCCAATAAGTTGACATACTATTCCAAACCCAATTCCTAAGAATATTGGTTTCATACTATTTAGGTTAAATTTCATGAGCTCGCGAATGTTTTTCCAATTTAAATTTGGTCTTTTTAAATCTGCGTAGATTGCAAAGCAATTAATCCCATATCCCCACAAAAACAAAGTCGACAGAAGCCCAACAAAAATAGATGGACTAGGAATACGCAGAGCTAGCAATGCTGAAATTGTTATCATCATAGCTTCTATTGCAGTTAGTATTGAAAGGAGTGTTAATTTTGCTTGTATTATCATACTTGCACTTATTGGTAGTGTTTTTAAGAGCAAAATGTTTTTCCCTTCTAGTGATATTGCAATTAATGCGCTTTGATTTAATGAGACAAGCATTATCCCCAAAAAAGAGATAAAAGAAATAGCAATTAACTCTCCTGCAGGAAGACCAGTTTCTTCGATTACGCCAGCAGAGGTGAATCCTTGTCCAATTATTACAATGATTCCTATAAACATTATCCCTGTAAGTAAGGTCGATGCAATTATCATTGGTGTATGTCTCAAGACTCTCAACTCTTTCATCATGAATTCCAATTTGAAAGATGACCTTTTGATGTCTTTAATTTTTATGGCTTTTACTAAATTCTTTGAATCTAACTCTAAAAAAGACTGCAGTGTTCTTTTGTAAAGTAAACTAAACAATAAGAGTGTCACTGCTAATATTGTGAGCACACCAATTATATAAATAAGCATCCAGCCTATAACGTTATTACCAGATAATGCCTCGATTAATGGATAGTTAAAAATACCGATCAAGCTAACTTTGTGAAGCTTCATAATTGTCATTTCATTGATGAGAGTCGTATCTGTCTCTGAGGCAGTAGTCGTTGAGTAAAGAAACAATAAGTAGAGACTAGCACCTATTATGCAAAGTATGCACATGAGTATAAATTTAATTGTTTGGAATTTTTTAATCTTTGACCATATATATGCAAGTGGCAAAGACAGAAAGCTAGCAATAACAAGTGGTATTATTGGCACTAGTAATACTGATATTAATTCTGTTAGGAAGAAATGCCACCCCACTCCGCCATAACCGCTTTGGAGTGCTATAATGCCTACAGTCGTAAGCATCGGAATCGCTACAATTACTGATACAATGAGCTCAGAGACATATGCTACCGTTAATCTAGCAAGAAAAATTGCATTTGTTCTAACTGGCAGTGATAGAAGAAGATCGTTGTCTTTAGAGCTAAACAGTGATCCAACTAAAACAAGTGCGCCAAAAAACAAAACAATTCCTTGTATTATCATTATTATTAGGGAAAAAACTTCATCCATTCTTCCTAGAGGGCCTAACGTGTCCGTTAGAAGACTTGAAACAAGAACAAGGTAGGCTGAGAAGACCAATAATGCAAAACCAACTATTGCACCTGTAGCTGTTTTTTTTCCTTTACTAAATTTGCTAAAACCTTGTTTCCAAGTATTAAACATATTTTTTATAAAAATATTTGCTACGTTTTTATAATCAGCAAATGCTTTACCAAATTGCTGAAATTTTTGAAAAACAGATATATTTGCCTTTTCTCTCATAATGCATCCCTAAATTTATAATGTTTTATTATATTTTCAACTCACTCTCGCTTGTTAAATTTAGAAATAAGTTTTCTAACGTTAAATCGCTTCTTGCTTCTAGGTCTTTTAAATCACATATCGTTATTAAGCGTCCTTTATCAATTATTGCTATTTCTGTGCATATTTTCTCTACAACATCCAATACATGTGAAGAAAAAAATACCGTTTTCCCTTGAGAAACATATTCATTCATAATTAGTTTAAGTTTGAATGATGACTTTGGATCTAGTCCTGTCATTGGTTCATCAAGTATAAAAACCTCAGGATCATGAATTAATGCAGCTATTATACTAAGCTTTTGTTTCATACCATGTGAGAGTGCAGCTATTCTCATTCCCAATTTATCATCCATTTCAAAATCAGTTGCATATTTGTTTATTTTGTCTAATCTTTTAGATTCATCGATTTCAAAGACATTGCAGATAAAATTTAAATATTGAAAACAGGTAAGTGCATCATATATTATGTGTTCATCAGGGACATATCCAATTTTCTTTTTTGTAGCGATTGGGTCATCTTTTAAATTCATTCCATTTATCAGTATCGAGCCACTATCGTAACCTAAAATCCCTGTAATGCACTTTATAGTCGTAGATTTCCCAGCACCGTTAGGACCTAGAAATCCAAATATTTCGCCATCGCTTACAGTGAACGAAATATTATTTACTGCTTTTTTTTGACTGTTTGCATAGGTTTTTGTCAGGTTGCTTATTTCTATCATATTAACTCCTATTTGTGCTAAATATTAACAAAGTTATTTAATTAGTGACGTACTCCCGACGACTAACGCCAACGGCGTTTGAGTCGGGTCTTCTTGGGAACTCCCCTTACGGTAGGATGTTTTACCAAGCTATCCCCCGTGCGTCCCACGGTTCGATGTAATGCGCTATGAGGTGAGTATTCGAAGCCATTCGCGCCGAATGTTGCGGCTTAGTTGATGTCTCTATGATGATGTGCACCACAACTTTCGCATGTCCACGACCTGCCGTAATGTCGGTCTGTCGCTACATAGCCACATACATGACACAGTTTAGGACGGAAACCACTTATCAATCGTCAGAACTTTCCTTGTGCAGTCAACTTATATCCGAGGAAACCTAAAATTCCCCAGTCGTTGAGATACGCTTCTCCAAAATTTAAGATTGCGCCATTCCCCGCATATTTAAGTCCTCAATGCATGCTGCATCGTAACGTTCTATCCGTCTACGATGCTTTTGCAGGAAGTCTTTTCGCTATTCGAGATATGCTTGCAATCGCACCACTTTTTCCACGGCTTTCCTCTATTCTTGCCGCTTTTCTGGGCGGGATAATTTGCGTGGTTTTCGAGTTTCTCTTGCGACCCCTATAAAATCGCGGGTTTGAGGCTGTGTCATTGCTGTCAACGCATAGTTCGGGCATCGAAAAATCCAACACCAGAACATTTACAGGCTTAATGGATTCAACGGTCATTTCATGCTCTAAAGTATGGATGCGTAATACTTTTAAACGGAGCGAGTGACACTGAACTGATTTCAACTTGTAATCAGATAGAACTTGGCGATGCTGTTTTACACTGACACGTCCTAACTTCGGGAGTTTCAAGTAACCATTGCGAGCTCAATGTTTCCGAAAGCAAGGTTTGTCGTATAACTGTAGTGCCCTTGGTGCTTACTTTTGATCCGTGGAAAGCCTATTGATTTATCAGAAGAAATTTTGGTAAGCCGCTTCGAGACGTAACCCCTCGTTTCACAGTGCGAGTGAATCTACTCCCTTAGCCACTCAAACTCAGTTTTGTATTGCTGAGGCTTGTATAGCGACTCACTAGTGGAGTCATAATGCAGGGTTTTATCTCTAGCATACGGTTGTAGACAAATCGACAACAACCAAAAGTTTTTGCACAGCATGCGCTGTTTTTAAGTTGGCGTAAGTCGACGCGAAACGCTTTATTCATATGCATTTTCCTTGGCTTTTTATGTATCGTTTAATTACTTCTATAGGAGCACCGCTAGCGGTCAACAAACAAAAGCTCGGGCTTAAAATATTCTTTCCAAAGACTTTTGTGTATTTGCGGGAACTCTTTTTTACAATACGTCCACTTGCGCTCTTGTATGCGTTGATAAATTTGCTGATCTCCGTTTTGTCTCAGCACTGAAAAGTATATGTACCTGCCGTGTTGATTCCACTGCTAAGGGTGATTTTGTAGCTTGGAGATATATTCAAAGAATTCTTTGAGCTACTGACGCTACATCGAATGCCCCTGCGTCGATACTTTACAACAAGAACAAGGTGAACACATCGTGAACCGCATGATTTTACTATCCAAGGCCTCTCGAAAATCAGCCCTCTTTTATATGCACTTATTCTTTCACAAATTAACCGAAGTGTCAATACAGGAGCGAAACAAGGTGTGCGAATCCTCTCACCGCCTATAGAGGCGGGATACTTTTCACACATAAGGTTAAAACTTATGCCAACCTAATTACAAAATATATTTAGTTGGTAGTAATATTCAAGGCTTCGATTTGCCGTTAGTTATTCCCCTCTTAATCTCTTATAAAGCTCCTCATTTTCTTCATGGTCATCGCCTGGCTGGATCACAGAGTCAGCAAGATAATTATAAAGAATAACTGGCTTTAGTTTTATAGGCAATATTTCACCGTTATGTAAAACATCTATGTCAAATTTGTGTAATCTCTCGTCATCGTTAATCAGAAGACTGCCATTGAATTCATATAGTGCTCCTGCAGTTATTATGCCAAGATGAACATAGCTGACATCATCAATTGTTTTTCTAATATGGGCGTATTTATCTTTTGCAAATTCACTTACAAGCAGGTTTTTTACCATCGTCCGTAAAAGCGAATCAAACGTCTCGTTTTCAACAAGCTGTCTGTCCAATAATCTCATAGAGTTTATTGGCTGCCAATTATATATATCCAAAAATCCGTTAACAGTTAGTGCAGACTGATTAATAATATTATTGCTGTCTGCCGTGAGCGCAACGGCGGGTGCAACAATATTGCTAAAGACACAATTATTCATTGTAACAGTGCTAAAAAATTCCACGCTATCGGTTTTTTCCGTTGCAATATGCAAGCCAAAATTACTTATGTTTCGTATTATACATCCATCGATAGTATAACTTGCATTATAGCCATCAACGCCATAAAATCCGTTTTCAAGTATTGAATATTCAACCCTCACGTTTTCTATGAATGGATTGGTTTTATCTCCTATAAGTATTACCGCTCCCCTTAATCCGTTTGGTTGGTTTATATTTTCTGGATCATCGCTTTTTATGTTTATATTACTCACAGTGACGCCTGATGAAACTACTTGTAACATATTAAACCTTTTAAAGGATGGCGAAGTAGTTTCCTTTGGCTTATTTTTATACCCTATGCCATTTAAGACATAGCCATTCCCGTATAGATTATTCTTCAATTTAATTGTAGAATCACCATCAACATAGGAAATATCATTTCGCATGAAAATAGCGTATCCATCATCTGCCGCACGTCTCATATCACTTGCAGTATAACAGTTAATGCCATTAAACACCTTGAACGAATATGATCTTTTCACAGGAACTGATACATATGGTGATATCACCGCAGTAACAGTGACAGTAAGGGTATTATTTTCTACATTAGAAAAATCACCGATGAAAGTTACTAGTCCGCTTTTATCAACGGTTGCAAGACTAGAATTACTAACAGTAAATATCAAGTCCTTTTCAGTGTCTACATCTACTGGGAAGACAATACCTACCTTGACTGAATCGGCTTCAATACCATTGACACCATAGCGTCTATTTCCGTAAATGTTTTGTGCGGCAATTCCATGCTTATCAGCATCGGCGGATTTGTCTAGAACTATTATACTTATGGGCTTAACAATGACAATTTCAATGCTGCATACACTGATATTGTCTTTAATAGCAGAGAACACAACACCACTAGAATTTGCAATTGGTGTTACTACACCATTTTCGCCTATGGTAGCTACGGTTGTATCGGATGAAATCCAATTGGTTATTTGTGGATCATTATTAAATCGACGACTGTCTTTATATATAGCCCTAAGCATTAGAGGCAACTTCCCTACCCTAAGCTCTTTCGATGTTAATAAATCGGCATTTTCCACTACTATCTCATTCTCGTTACAAAGATAAATATCTACCTCACCCTTTTTCGTAAGTAGTTTTGTCGAATTAGCTGTAATCTCGAGTGAAAATTGTGAAACGCTTACGCCTGGTGAATAACTTATTATATCATCAAATGCAATTCCTAATGCGCTAAGTGTAGTTTCATTCGTTCCAAGATAAATTGTTTTTCCATATTTGCTTTGGGATTCAGATACACTCAGTGAGAGAGTCCCTGTTTTTTCATTATTAACCAAAACTGAAATGTCCACTGGACCACCAACGTTAACCGCTGTGACTATTCCGTTTTGATCAACTCTTATAATATCAGGTCTAGAAGAGGTCCAATATGCCGTTTTTACTATAGCATCTATTGGATAAAAAATTGAATCTAGCCAAATGCGCTCACCTACTCTCAGTGTTGTGTCTTTATTTTCTGGCATCCTAATGGATACGCTTTCTACCTTATCGCCCCTTATGTAAACATTACATCTGTCACTTTTATTGCCACTTGTTGTTGTAGCTGTAACCGTAAAAGTGCCATAACTTTTCAATGTTAGTACACCAACTTGAGAATCAATATCAACGATGCTACTATCTTCAAATACTTCGGCAGTAGAAACGACATCACTAATGCTCCAGATTATGTCTGTTTTTGCACGTGAGGGATAAACTTGCGCTTTTAATCCATCATATTTAACGTCAGAAAGCATTAACTCTAAAACATGCTCGTTTAATTCTATGCGCTCAACGGCAATATAGGCTTCTACGGTTATGACATCAATAGCAAACAAAACGCTAGCTACTATAATGAGTGGCAATAGTAACAACATGCCCACAATAACTTTTTTCATATTAATACCTAATTATTGTTCCTTAATATTATTATAGCGTTTATCAAGCCTGAAAAAAAGCTTCAAAAAGCTCGACACCGCTATAATGAAAGATAAAATTAGCAACGCAACATAAGATCCTTTTGCATCATTAATAATGGTTGCGCTTCCTATCTTTATTGGGAC
Organism: Christensenellaceae bacterium; assembly: GCA_031288735.1. Lineage (GTDB taxonomy): Bacteria > Bacillota > Clostridia > Christensenellales > DTU072 > JAITQU01. Next base: position 3,758 of record JAITQU010000045.1, on the reverse strand, counting down.
ATAGCTCGTAATCATAGTGAATACACCAAAGAAGACCGCAATAAAACAACCAAATATGATGTTTGTTGATACATTTTTGTTCGCATCAATAAGTTCGCCATTTTTCCCAACTTCAAAAGTTGGCGTTTTAATATCATTAGATATTGCCATACAAGAGAGCGCAACTATAAGGAATTCTGCAATTGAAAAAATGGATATCATGTCACTAAATTTAACATTGTTACCATATTTTGCACCACCAAATACAGATCCTACAATTATGCAGCTTGCCAACACAGAACCTGAGGCAACGACGAGATACAGAATTAACTTTATAGCTATTTGATAGCGATAAGGGACAGGTATAATTTTTGTGAGATAAAATGTGTTCCCTTCTCGACTTATTGCCGTTGAAGCAAATGAAACGATTATTGTTATAAATATGATAACAACAAGCATAGTAAGTCCTGGAATAATACGACCACCAACACTTGTGTCTCCAATCGAGGATGCGAGATCGTTGCAAAAATAGACCATCAAAGGTGCGGCTATTGCCATTGCCAAATACTGAAATGAGTAATTTAGAGATCTAAATATTAGTAAATATTCCTTTCTGAGAAGTGATATTGCTACTGGACGTACTTTTTCTACAGATTTAATCTCAAATGCCTCAGATTCACGTTCAATACTTTTAAGGACAATGCGATAAACTGTTTTCTTTGAAGTAACCAAAGCCAGTGTAAAAAAACATATTGTTATAGCCATCACTATCAACAGTGACACAATTACATTATCACCATATATGATATTGGCATACCAATTAAAAGGAATTACTTTCGATGCAAGCTCGCGCATGAAATTACGCATATCATTAGTAAGCAAGGTTGGACTCTTGTTCTGCGCATATTCTAAAACCCCTTTTAACATTACCATATAGAAAGCAAATCCGAATATCACTAATATGATCATCAAAGCAAGTATCAATGCGAACCTGTTTTTAATAAAGTTTGTAAGATTAATGACTGGCAATGCAATCAAATTTGCAATGCTAAATGGGAGTAGTGTTATAAGTGGCAACATTAATATTGATGTGAAATAATGCCCAATGCTCGCATTTGTCATAACACCGTAAATAACATAGATTGGATAAACAAAAAAAAGTGCAATCGCAAAATTGGAAAGAAATGCGAAAATAGCCTTGGCTGTAAATATTTGCCCACCATCGACAGGAAATCTAAGAAGGAGTTCGTTTTCACCGTCATAGTAGAGATTTTTAACAAGAATGCCAGTACATACAATTGTTTCAATTATCATTGCAGCACCAGTAGTTACAACAAGGTATTCATATGGTATTGGGACGATACCGCTTAGTGTTATTGCAGATATAAAGTATAGTCCAGTAATGAAAACCGTATATATCACCAGAGAGAAGAAAATATTGATTATTAATGAAATAATAGCTTGCTTTGTGATTTTTCTTCCCATCCCTATTTTAGACAATATATCGAATTTTAGAATGGTTAAAATGCTATTCATCTTAGTTCTCCAAATCACTAGAGTTAGTAGATGTTGTGTTTGCGCTTGGATACGTGAGGGTGTTTCGTTTCAGCCCTCCTCCAGTAATACGGAAAAATTCTTCCTCTAATGCGCTTTGATTGGCTTGGTTGTTCTCAAGCTCAATTATTTTCTCAAGTTTGCCAGCGTTTACAATTCCGACTCGGTGACATATTTTTTTCACTATGTCCAAATTATGCGATGAGAAGAAAATTGTATTTCCTTTTTTGCTATGCTCACTCATGTAATTTATAATGTCAGCTGTAGATTGCGGATCAAGTCCCATCATTGGTTCATCAAGAATCCATAACTTGGGCTCGTGTATAAGGGCTGCCATTATGCAAATTTTCTGCTTCATTCCATGCGAATATGACTTTATTTGTTTGTCTATTGCATGTTCAAGATTAAATATATTTGTAAAATATCTAATACGCTCTATTCGATCCGATTTGGAAACACGATAGAGGTCTGCAACATAATTTACATATTCGCGGCCAGTTAATTTTTCAATAACTGAATGATTATCTGGTACATACCCCATGTTCATTTTTGCTCGAATTGGGTCTTTGTTTATATCATAACCACACACTGAAACATTACCAGAATCAAATGGTATTATGCCAGTGATGCATTTTATCGTGGTTGATTTTCCTGCACCATTTTTGCCTAGAAAACCAAAAATCTCACCTTCTCGGAGATCGAACGAAATATTGTCGGCGGAAATATAATCATTATTTGGATATTTTTTTGTTAATTCTTTTACTGCTAGCATTTGTTGGCTCCTAAAATTCTATACGAATGGGTGCTGAATAGTACGGCATCCGTATTGTTGTAGAGAAATATTAAACAAAACAAAAAACTAGGCTTATTGTAAAATAACAGCAGAAACTTTTTGAAATGGTGTAAATAAAACGTATCGAAATTTTGTTCGATATAATCTAATTTTATATTCAATACTTAAGACTGGCCTTGAAATCGATGTTATAATTGAAATTGCCTTTAAGATATAAACTAGACAAACTTTACTTAATATAATGATCTTTGCTATAGTAAGATTACGATATAGGTAATCTTCTATGCGACATGCAAAATCTATCCCATAAGATGAAAATGCAGTTCCTACGAACATTGCTACAGTCGCAAACGCAGAGACAATAGCTATTATAACGCTTCTGAAAAGCCTGACTATTATACCTAGATGCTTTCCACCTTGGCATAATAGTTGAATTATCTTGTATAAATGCAAAATGAAAAAAACAGAAGCAATTAATCCGCTTATCAAAATTATCGGATTAGTCATAACTAAAAAATTTATTATCGCTACGGAATCAAACATATACGTATATCTTATAACTTGTTACATTCATTTGTCAAACTTATACAGCTAATTTCAGCTAGCTATATTTCAAAACTTAGTGAGTTTATCGTGTTTTTCTTTTATTTTATATATTCTTTACTAAATTGTGTTTTTGAAACTCTTAACTTGTGTAGTCTTATAATATTCTTTGTCTCAGATTCACTTGATTTGTCGATAGTTTTTTCTATTGCTACGTATGTCTTTATAAATAGTAGAAAAAATAATGCTCAGATACCATTTGACATAATATTTTATATAATCACTATGGATCCTACAACCACTAATACAAGTGAAATATTTGATTGTTCAAATTCTTCATTATTCTTTTTTTTATTTATGCTTCGCTTTGTATAACGCACGAATCCATTTTTATCACAAATGGTATAAATAAACGTTGAATTTACATTTACCCATCCCCACTCAAAAGGTTCTTATTGCCAAGGTTAGATTCCTTTTAGAATTAATATTAACAAACTCAATAAACTCCTCGTTACGGTGTTTTTCTCCAAGGTATTAGGTCTAGAAAAATTGCTGCCGCTTATTAAGAGCCAAGTAAACTTTTATTAAGTATTTTGAAATAGTATAGGGCGTTAACAGTGCAATAAGCTCATATATCACTCAATCTCAGCTAGTCTCACCTTGAAAGTTTCGCAGTCCTATATTATCTTCATGTGCTGGACATACTGAAGTTGCAAAATGCTTGGACATTTTGATCAAAGGTCTTGTTAACTCAATTTTTACTTCATTTCTTATACTATTTTTCTTTTAGTTTATGACATTCCATTATCCAGTCTCTTTGCGTGATTGAGCACATAGTACTTGTAGGAATTTCAGAGATAACTTTTCTTAAGTCCATTGTTAAATCTTC
>JAITQU010000020.1 GCA_031288735.1 Christensenellaceae bacterium | reverse complement strand
TGCAGTATTTTCCTTTAATTTCCGCATAAACCTCGATAAATTATGTCTATAAAACAATTTTCACATCATTAGATTAACACAATAATCTAAATTTACATTTTGACGGTCGAACCATTAATCAATACCTTAATTTTTTATTTAGTGTGATTTTACTTATGTGTGAAAAGTATCCCGCCTCTATAGGCGGTGAGATGAATCACACCTTGTTTGACCGTCCTGTATTGACACTTCAAAGAATTTGTGATAGAATCAGTGCATATAAGGGAGGTCTGATTTTCGAGTGGACTTGGATAGTAAAATCATGCGGTTCAAGATGTGATATCACCTTGTGCTTGTTGTAAAGGATCGACTGAGCAAGCAACATTTAGCGCAGGGCTTCGATTACTCACCTCATAGCGCATTACATCGAACCGTGGGACGGGGTGGATAGCTTGGTAAAACATCCTGCCCTAAGGGAAGTTCCTAAGAAGCCCCCCTCAAACGCCGTAGGCGTTAGGCGGCGGGAGTATCACATGAATAATTTAAAGCTAGAAATGTTTCTTTCTCCACTTTTACACTTTCCTGGATTTTTACTTAATGTTTTAGTTAAATAATGTCTTTTTTGAAAGCTCAACTTAGTTTTTTCCATTCGATAGAGTGAATTCCAGCTCGTTCTACTTTTTAAACAACAGTTGTTTTGTTTCTTTAACTTATCTGAATTAATTGCAAGTGGATAAATCTAATATGCATATAAATTTCTAGTTAACAAACATTTTCTACATTTGACCGTTTAGATGATGTATTTCCTATCCGTCATTTTTAAATATCGACATTAACGTTTCCATGTTTATATAGTGCTGAGTAGTAAATATTATTTTTCAATCCTTGTGATAATTAAGTGTTTTTTCAAACTTTCATTCAAATCATCACAATCGTGTGCTAGAATAAGAGATAGAAACTTTAAATACATATGTCAAAAAACAATCTAAATTATAGCAATTTATTAAAATAACGTCAATCATTAAAAAACCACCCCTCTTACATTCTTTAACCTCGTTACTGTTCACACCCTATATGGAAAAACATGGTCTCTCCATCCTTTGCATGATATTTAGAAAAAGGTCAGCACTTTAGCCGAGACCAGCAATGAGCGTTTCAAATGTAGAAAAGCTCTTTTAAATAGCAATTTAAGAAATGCGTCTTGAATTTATCAGCCGTAACAATTAATGCTTCGACCGTCAAAATGTAAATCTAGATTATTGTGTTATTCTAATGATGTGTAAATTGTTTTATAGACATAATTTATCGAGGTTTTATTGGAAATTAAAGGGAATACTGCAGTTTTCGTCATCAGCGAAGGGGTTTTTGATTAATATTTTACGTATGTATTTTGACGGTCTAACCATTTATGTATTGATGTTACAATTGTGCCTGCTTCAAAAAACAATAGATCCTGTCTATGGTTTCTACTAGTGAGCTTAAAGCTAAATTTTAATCTAGGCATCTAAAAAATAAAATGGCGCGGACATATTATTCACCTTTTTTAAATTATTGAGCTTCTTGCACCTTTAATTTACATATTCTAGGAGGTATTAAGATGTCATCTAAGAGCACATCTCAATTTAAAACTAAAAACAGCGAAACTACTAAAAATATTTGGTTCCTTTCTGTTTCTCTTTTTATAGTCATAGCACTCTTAGCTGCCACCATTGTCTTAACCTCATCTCAAACTACTATACCAATGCAGGAAATAGATCCTGTTTTTTTAGACTCGCATACTATTGTCTATTCTCCAGAAACCATTCGTAAATTTAAAGAAAGTTACCGTCTGTATTTAAAAAGTTGGTTAAACCCTGATATACATGCATATTTTGATACATACGTTAACATAGATGCACTAGGTGCTCAATCTATTCTTACTGCCCTTCAAAAAGCAAAAATAAGTGCTGATAAGACATTGGCTTTTGCCACCTATTTAAAGTCCTCAACGGATCATTCAAACTTGGGATCGGATGACCTTTATGGACTTTATTCCCCTCAGTTAGATGAAAACGGAAACGTTGTAGTAGATGAAAATGGCGAGGTCGTTTTAGAGACCTTGACAAGCATTGAGATCTTTACTAGTCTTATTAATAGCATAAGCTTTTCCTATCACCTAAATGAGCTTATATCTCATACTGGGATAACCACCTTGGAATTTGGAAGATTTTTATATGAATTTATAATATTATCATATCCAGAAAATGACGAAAGGATTGAACTTCTTGTATCATTTGGAAATGAAAATTTCTCACAGTTTTTTTCTGACATAAACACCTTACTTGGGATATTTAATGAATTCTCAAAGGGATATAATATTACTTATGCGGATGCTAGAGTTGTGAGAGAGCTACTCTACAGTCAGGGCTCTCGACTTGATAAACTTTTAGATGACTTTGGTGGTGAGTATATAGAAAATCTACTAGGGATTGGCGGTGAAATTGTTTCAGCTGATTCATTTAAGGATGGCAAATTAGGACTTACAAGTCTAGATATAGTCTGTGTAAACGGCATCTCAATAGAATTGTCTGATACTTTTGATTTTTTTCTTAGTACTGCTAGTGAGTTTATGAAAAACTTCGGAATTGAACCACTAAACTCTCTTGTCGATTATTATTTAGACAAATCATCAGCCGACTTTTCGTATGCAGCTCTTTCAATAATCCGCAATTTTTCTAGCCAATTAGATACTAAAGGCGTTTTCGATAATGAGATTATACCAAAGCTTGCTAGTATTTTAGCATACACTGATATAATAGGAAGCGACACTGTTTTTGATCAGGATGCCTTTTCTAATGCTAAAGCTGAGGAAACCTTATCCCTACTAACGATGTATAGTACCATGATAGAGTTAAATCAAACATATTTAAATATCAAAAGTGTGTCTGATATCAAGGCATTAGATGCTTACCAGCAAGAGCAACTCAGCTTGAAAATTTCAGATTTTTTAGTTTTGTATAATCGGCAAACTGCTAATTTCACAAAAGTGTTTAATATTATTTGCTTTGGCTTCTTTTTAAAAATAGTAGGATAAAGTATAGGACGAAAAATGAAATGTCTAAGTTTTTAAACTAGGATTGATCTATAGTCATACTCAAATAAAAAAATTTTAGTATCTTTTTTATCGTGGAGGCGTGAACGAAAATCAAAACTAATCGTAAAATTATTCATAGTGTTCTACATATCTAAATACTCAAACAAGTTCACTAAAGAGATAGAGAACTATATAAATTCGAGCCACATTTTATACACAAAGGTTGCAATTCTTATGAGATATACGAGGAAAATTATGTTCTTTGCCTGTCTGAAAATTTTCAATTTTTTAAGACAATTCATTTTTCATTCTACATCCACTTCTACTTAGCATCCTCTATGAGCTACTTACTTGCGTTGGGGAATGCCTTGTGCTATAATATCACTTGTTTATTGGGAGAAAAAAACAAAAAAACACTAGTTTGCGCAAGTCTTGTTTTAGAGGTTACATGAAAAAAATAGGTATTTTGATAGGTAGTAAAAGCGATTTAGCGGTTATGGAGGATTGCTTTTCTATACTTAAACAATTCAATGTTTCATATGAAACTCACGTGTTGTCTGCACACCGCACCCCTGATGCTGTGGCTGAGTTTGCAAAAAATGCACACCAAAACGGTTTTTCAATAGTAATAGCAGCTGCTGGCAAAGCGGCTCATTTAGCAGGAGTGATTGCTGGGCACACCGCTATGCCTGTTATAGGACTACCTATTAAATCATCTACACTAGATGGCCTAGATAGTCTCCTTTCTGTGGTCCAAATGCCTTCAGGAGTTCCTGTTGCTACTGTTGCAATCAACGGTGCTCTTAATGCTGGACTCCTAGCAATTCAGATACTTGCTGTTTCTGATATTAACCTTTATTCATCACTTGTAGCATACAAAAAAGCTCTTTGTGATAAACTCTTAGCTGAAGATAACTTAACTAATAGCTAAACAATTTTTAACCTTACGTGTGAAAAGTATCCCGTCTCTATAGGCGGTGGATGAAGGCACACCTTGTTCCCCGTCCTGTATTAGCACTTTGAGAATTTGTGAAAGAATCAGTGCATATATTGGAAAGAATATTTTCAGCCCGAGCTTTTGTTTATTGACCGCTGTCGGTGCTCCTATAGAAGTAATTAAACAATACATAAAAAGCCCATGAAAATGCATATGAATAAAGCGTTTCGCTAGACTTAGCCAACTTACAAACAATGTGCTGTTTATAAAAACTTTTGGTTGTTGCCGATTTGTCTACACCCGTATGCTCGCGGATAAAACCCTGCATTATGACTCCAACTAAGGAGTCGCAAGCTACAAGCCTCAGCAATACAAAACCGAGTTTGAGTGGCTGAGTGAAGTAGATTCACTCGCACTGAGAAACGAGTGTTACATCTCGAAGCGGCTTTCCAAAATTTCTTCTGGGTAAATCAACAGGCTTTCCACGGTTCAAAAGTAAGCACCAAGGGCACTACAGTTATACGACAAACCTTGTTTTCGGAAACATTGAGCTCGCAATGGTTACTTGAAACTCCCGAAGTTAGACGTGTCAGTGTAAAACGCATCGTCAAGTTCTATCTGATTACAAGTTGAAATCAGTCCGTGTCACAGATCGTCTTAAAAGTATTACGTCCATACTTTAGAGCCTGAAATGACCGTTGAATCCATTAAGACTGTAAATGTTGGGGAGGATTTTTCGATGCCCGAACTGTAGGTTGACAGCAATGGAAGCCTCATAGCACGATTTTATCGGGGTCGCAAGAAAACTCGAAAACCACGCGTTATCCCGCCGCCAGAAAAGCAGCAAGAATAGAGGAAAGCCGTGGAAAAAGTGGCGGGGTTCCCAGCATATCTCGAATCATCGTAAAGACTTCCTCAAAAGCAGAGTAGACGGATAGAACGTTACGATGTGGTATGCATTGAGGACTTAATTATGCGGGGAATGGCGCAATCT
>JAITQU010000017.1 GCA_031288735.1 Christensenellaceae bacterium | reverse complement strand
AGATTGCGCCATTCCCCGCATAATTAAGTCCTCAATGCATACCACATCGTAACGTTCTATCCGTCTACTCTGCTTTTGAGGAAGTCTTTACGATGATTCGAGATATGCTGGGAACCCCGTCACTTTTTCCACGGCTTTCCTCTATTCTTGCCGCTTTTCTGGGCGGGATAACTTGCGTGGTTTTCGAGTTTTCTTGCGATCCCCGATAAAATCGTGCTATGAGGCTGTCGACATTGCTGTCAACGCGTAGTACGTGCATCGAAAAATCCAACCCCAGAACATTTACTGTCTTAATGGATTCAACGGTCATTTCATGCTCTAAAGTATGGATGCGTAATACTTTTAAACGGAGCGAGTAACACTGAACTGATTTCAACTTGTAATCAGCTAGAACTTGACGATGATGTTTTACACTGACACGTCCTAACTTCGGGAGTTTCAAGTAACCATTGCGAGCTCAATGTTCCCATAAGCAAGATTTGTCGTATAACTGTAGTGCCCTTGGTGCTTACTTTTGATCCGTGGAAAGCCTATTGATTTACCCGGAAGAAATTTTGGAAAGCCGCTTCGAGATGTAACCCCTCGTTTCACAGTGCGATTGAATCCACTTTCCTAAGACACTCAAACTCAGTTTTGTATTGCTGAGGCTTGTATAACGACTCCTTAGTGGAGTCATAATGCAGGGTTTTAACCGCGAGCATACGGTTGTAGACAAATCGGCAACACCCAAAAGTTTTTGTAAACAGCACGCACTGTTTTTAAGTTGGCGTAAGTCTTGAGCGAAACGCATTATTCATATGCATTTTCCTTGTCTTTTTATGTATCGTTTAATTACTTCTATAGGAGAACCACCAGCGGTCAACAAACAAAAGCTCGGGCTCCAAAAATATTCTTTCCAAAGACTTTTGTGTATTTGCGGGAACTCTTTTTTTACAAAGCGGCTACTTGCGCTCTTGTATGCGTTGATAAATTTGCTGATCTACGTTTTTCTACACACTGAAAAGTATATGTACCTGCCGTGTTGATTCCACTGCTAAGGGTGATTTTATAGTTTGGAGATATATACTCAAAGATTTCTTTGAGTTGCTGACGTTGCATCGAATGACCATGCGTCGATACTTTACAACAAGCACAAGGTGATACCACATCTCGAATACTAAATGTTATTACTATCCAAGTCCTCTCGAAAATCAGGCCTCCCTTATATGCACTGATTCTTTCACAAATTCTCAAAGTGTCAATACAGGACGGTCGAACAAGGTGTGTCTTCATCTCACCGCCTATAGAGGCGGGAGACTTTTCACACATAAGGTTAAATTTTCAATAATTGGTAGATAATATTTCAAAATAGGATTTGGGATGCTTGCATACTGCACATAATTCTGGCGCACTAGATGCAAGCACAATATTCCCACAATTGCGACATTTCCAGTAAACTTCTCCATCTCTTAAGAAAAAAGTGCCATCCTTAACTCGCTCTGCTAAAGCACTATATCGTTCCTCATGTGATTTTTCAATAGCCGCCACACCGCGAAATTGCTCTGCTAAATCATGAAACCCTTCTGCCTCAGCTTCGATAGCAAACTTGGCATACATTTCGGTCCATTCCTCATGTTCTCCAGATAGTGCTAGAAGTAGATTGTCGTAGGTGGACTGTATTCCATCAAGTGCTTTAAACCATAACTTTGCGTGCTCTTTTTCATTATCAGCTGTTTCATCGAATATTGATGCTATTTGCTCATATCCATCCTTTTTGGCCTTGGAAGAAAAATAATTATACTTGTTTCGTGCCATGCTTTCACCTGCAAAAGCACACTGCAAGTTTTTTTCGGTTTTGCTTCCTTTTAGTGATTTACTCATAATCATTCTCCTTTAAATATTTGTTTTATACTTATGGAATTATTAGACAAATGTTTCTTATAAACGCTAATCTGTTTTTAAACTTGAGACTTACTCTACTCTTCACACCTTTTCAACTTTTTTAATTGAAACTGTCTCTCAATCTACATTGTAGCACATCAACCTTTATATCAAAATTCCCTCATTAAATACTTATCACATACTGTTTTAAAACTTTGAATATTTCTTTTTACACATATAAAATAAAAAATGTCTAATGTAGACAACTAAAATGCATTAGTGATATAATACCACATTGCTATTTAAAACACAACTACTACATATACCCGTCTTTGGTAACTTACACTAGTGTAGAATGTAAAATGAATTGTCGCAAAAACTCAGAAATTTTCAGACCGTCAATGAACATAATTTTCCTTAGTATATCTTAAGAATTGCATCCTTTGTGTAAAATACAGCATCGAATTTATATGTTTCTCTATCTCTTTAATGTATTTGTTCGTGTGTTTTTTCAAGGCTTTTCAGTCTTGATCTTTACGCATATTTGGAATTAAAATGCATGCTTTGAGTTAAGAGCGTTCTAATTCTTGAAATATTTGATAGACATGCAGTGCTTGATACTACAATTTTGTGTCATTTAGAGTAATGATAAACTCAAAAATTCCTCTGTGTGTTCAACGTTGTTTCGAGTTCTTTCGGTATTTATTTGAAAAGCAGGGAACTCTCAAATGCCATAAATTGCTCTTGCTATTAAACCTTTGTGATTTTTGATCTTAAAATAAAATAAAGGCAGTAAATATACTGCCTTCAAAAATCATATTCAGGTAAGTTTTGCACGGAATTTACTGCGAAAAACAAAAAATCACGTTTCCACGACAGAATTAAGCTTGATAAATACTAAACATTTGTCATCAATTCTATTGCCAAGACAAGCATTACCATTAGTAAAGCGTTCGCCTTGGTATCAAGTTTTAACATATAATAATTCGGATCATTTGCAACTGGCACAACATTTGCAGAAAGCGAAGAGCCTTCATAAATATCAAATGAATAGTTATTTAAATTGCCGAAAACTGTTATTTCGCCAGCGTTACAGATTTCTAATGTTCTAATGTCATTAGTTAACCCATCAGTACTTTCTCCCATGCGTTGAAACGAAAGTTTACCGTTAGGTCCCGCTGTCACAACCACTATAGATGGCATATGACTTGTGTGTTGTCCAATTGCTAAGCAGGCTTGGCTTTTGTCAAATGTAAGTTGTGCAATCTGCTCACTATGCGTGTTGTAGAAATAGAAACCATTCTTAATTCTAGCAATTTTACAAACTGTATCACCTATCGGAGTAAGCAAGGAATAATCATTGCTTCCATCAGTGCGAAACATTTTTCTAATCTTAAAAATCATAAGACACTCACCTTTAAATCGAATACTAAAGTGTTATTCAAAAGATACTATTATTTTAAATACAACTAGACTCAAAATCAATCTGTGTTCATAATACAATATTTATCATTTATTGTCAATACTATCAAAATTTTTTACAAACAAGTTAATTCTACTTGTTACTGTTCACACCCCATATGAAAACAACAACAACCTAATTATTAATGACCTAAATCCAAATCAAATTTCAAAAATTGCTATTTTAAATGGCTTTTCTACATTTAAAACGATCATGT